>NZ_RCNW01000430.1:0-3727 GCF_004307605.1 Pseudomonas sp. Sample_24 | reverse complement strand
AAATGGGACGCAGAGCGTCCCGGGCTGCGTTCCCACGCGGAGCGTGGGTACGATCAGTCAGGTGAACTCGAAAGTGTCCGCATCCAGATTCGCCGGAAACCGCTGCCGATACGCCGCCAGTCCCGCCGCATCCAGCACTACCGTGAACACCCCATCCGCCTCCCCCGCACTGAGCAACGTCTCGCCCTGGAAATCCAGCACCTGACTGTCGCCGGTATACGCGAAACCCTTGCCATCGGTGCCGATGCGATTCACCGCCGCCACGTAGCACAGGTTCTCGATCGCCCGTGCCGGCAACAACCGATTCCAGTGCTGACGACGTGCCCCCGGCCAGTTGGCGGTGTAGAGCAGCAGGTCAGTATCCTGAGCATCGCGGCTCCACACCGGGAAGCGCAGGTCATAGCAAATCAGCGGCCGCACGCGCCAGCCCTTGAGCTCGAACTGCACCTGACGCTCACCCGGCGTGTAGTGGTTGTGCTCACCGGCCATGCGGAACAGGTGGCGCTTGTCGTAATGCAACACTTCACCGTCCGGCCGCGCCCACAACAGACGATTGCGGTGGCTGCCGTCGGCCGCCTGCACGATCACACTGCCGGTGATTACCGCCTCAAGTTTCGCCGCCTGAGTTCGTAGCCACTGGCTGGTCGGGCCGTTTTCCGGTTCAGCCAGGGTTTGCGACTCCATGGAGAAACCGGTGGTGAACATTTCCGGCAGGATGATCAAGTCAGCTCCGCGGGCCTGCTCCAGCAATCGCTCGAAATGCTCCAGGTTGGCCTGGCGATCATGCCAAGCCAACGTCGTCTGGATCAGCGCGACGGTCAGATTCGGCAGAGCACTCAGATCACGCATAATTTTTCCGCTGCTTCACGCAGGGTCTCCTCGCGTTTGGCAAAACATAGCCGCACCAGGCGTTGGCCGACAGGGGGCGTTTGGTAGAACACCGAGATCGGAATACTCGCCACGCCATGCTCTCGGGTCATCCACAACGCCATCTCGACGTCATTGAGATCCGGACGAATCTGCGAGTAATCAACCAACTGGAAATAGGTGCCGGCTACCCGGGTGAAACTGAAGCGCGACGGCGAAAGCAGATCGCAGAACAGGTCGCGCTTGGCCTGATAGAACGCCGGAAGCTCTTCGACGTGTTGCGGCTGCTCGGCCATGAAATCAGCCAATGCGTACTGCAGCGGCGTCACACCGCAGAAACTCACGTATTGGTGAACCTTGCGAAGCTCCGCCGTCAGCGCCGGTGGCGCGACTACATAGCCGGTTTTCCAGCCGGTAACGTGGTAGGTCTTGCCGAACGAGCTGACCACAAACGCACGTTGATACAGCTCTTCATGATTGAGCACACTGACGTGGGGTACGCCGTCAAACACCAGGTGTTCATAGACTTCGTCGCTGACCAGATAGATATCGCGATCACGGATCAAATTCGCCAGCTGATCCAGCTCGGCACGGTTGATCAACGCGCCGCTCGGGTTGTGCGGAGTGTTCAGCACAATCATCCGCGTGCGCGGCGTAATGGCTTCAGCCAGTTTCTGGAAATCGATAGAGAAGTCATTCAGTCCGAGCTGCACATGCACGCAACGACCACCGGCCAGCTCCACCGACGGCTCGTAACTGTCGTAGCACGGATCGAAAACGATCACTTCGTCGCCGCTGTGGATAACGGCCTGAATCGCGCAGAAGATCGCTTGGGTAGCACCAGGAGTGATGGTCACTTCGTTGTCGGCATCGACATGCACGCCATAACTGCGAGCAATCTTCGCCGCCACTTGCTGACGCAGTGCCGGCAGCCCGGTCATCGGTGAATACTGGTTATGCCCATTGGCAACGTGACGCCCGACTGCATCGCACAGGGCCTGCGGGGCAGCGAAATCAGGGAAACCCTGGGACAGATTGATGGCCCCGGTTTGCGCCGCGAGCTGAGACATCTGAGTGAAGATAGTGATGCCGACATTCGGCAGCTTGCTGGTGATCATCGGTGATTCCCTGCTCTATACCCGGCTCTACGACGGCACGGGAGAGCCCGAGGATAGCCCAAACGGCAGGCATGAAAAAGGGCGCCTTAAAGACGCCCTTCTTCAATTGATCACCACCAAACCTGTGGCGAGGGAGCTTGCTCCCGCTGGACCGCGAAGCGGTCCCAAGATCAGCAACCGAGAATGCTCAGATTAAACGCATCGACTGTTTTTGCGACTGCTGCGCAGCCGAGCGGGAGCAAGCTCCCTCGCCACAGAGTGCCCACACACATATGTGTGGGCTGGCTTGAATCAACGCTTGTCGCGGCGTTTCTTGTCGGCCTTCTTGTGGTGGGACATCAAGCGACGCTTCTTGTTGACCTGGCGGTCGGTGAGCGAGTTCTTGTTGCCTTCGTACGGGTTCTCGCCGCCCTTGAACTCGATGCGGATCGGCGTACCGACCAGCTTCAGAACACGACGGTAAGTGTTTTCCAGGTAACGGACGTAAGACTTCGGCACCTTCTCGATCTGGTTACCGTGGATCACGATGATCGGCGGGTTGGCACCACCCAAGTGCGCATAGCGCAGCTTGATCCGGCGGTTGTTGACCATCGGCGGCGCGTGCTCGCCAACTGCATCTTCCAGAATCTGGGTCAGGCGGTTGGTTGGCCAGCGGGTGACTGCGGACTTGAACGAATTCTGTACGGATGCGTAGAGGTTGCCCACGCCCGTGCCGTGCAGTGCCGAAATGAAGTGGATGTCGGCGTAGTCAACGAAGAACAGGCGACGCTGCAGCTCGACCTTCACGAAGTCGCGCTCGCTCGGCGTCATGCCGTCCCACTTGTTGATCGCGATAACCAGCGCACGACCGGCTTCAAGGGCAAAGCCCAGCAGGTTGAGATCGTGGTCCACCACGCCTTCGCGGGCGTCCATCACGAAGATCACCACGTTGGCGTCTTTGATCGCTTGCAGGGTTTTGACCACGGAGAACTTTTCGACTTCTTCGTGGATCTTGCCGCGCTTGCGCACACCCGCGGTGTCGATCAGTGTGTACTTCTCGTCGTTACGCTCGAACGGGATGTAGATGCTGTCACGGGTGGTGCCGGGCTGGTCGTAGACGATGACCCGGTCTTCACCGAGCATGCGGTTGACCAGGGTCGACTTGCCGACGTTCGGACGGCCGATGATGGCGATCTTGATTCCGTCTTTTTCGCTTGGGCCAGGAATGCGCTTGGCTTCCTCGCCTTCGGCAACGATCTCTTCCTCGCCTTCTTCCGGCTCTTCTTCGTCTTTCGGGAAGTCGCTCAGGGCGATTTCCAGCATCTGGGTGATGCCACGGCCATGAGCACCGGCGATCGGAATCGCGTGGCCCATGCCCAACGGAGCGAATTCGGCGCGGGCCATTTCAGGGTCGATGTTGTCGACCTTGTTGGCAACCACGTAGGAACGCTTGTTACGTTTGCGCAAATGCTCGGCGATCATCTGGTCGGCGGCGGTGAAACCGGCCTTGGCATCTACCAGGAACAGAACAACATCCGCTTCTTCAATGGCCAGCAGCGACTGCTCGGCCATTTTTTCGTCCATACCGTGCTCGTCACCGGAGATACCACCGGTGTCGACCAGAATGTAGGAACGCCCTTGCCACTTGGCCTCACCGTATTGGCGATCACGGGTCAGACCGGACAAGTCGCCGACGATGGCGTCGCGAGTCCTGGTCAGGCGGTTGAACAAGGTGGACTTGCCGACGTTCGGTCGGCCCACCA
>NZ_RCNW01000097.1:0-31556 GCF_004307605.1 Pseudomonas sp. Sample_24 | reverse complement strand
CCAACGCATGGCAGGATCAAAACCTGCTGCCTTACCGCTTGGCGACGCCCCTGTAGCTGTTGCTGCGAGTGCCTGGCACTCGTTTTTGACTTCGCAGCTTGCAAGCCCTGGGAGAGCCCCTGCGAAAGTGCGCGAAATTTAACAACTTTCGTTACGTCTGGGAAGCCCTTCTTAAACATTTATTTGATTTAAAACAGCCAGTTACTGGCGTATCAAGTGGCGCGAACAGCCTTGCGACGAGGCGATACGTGGTTCCTGGCCGATATCTGGGGTGAAACAAGAAGGCGACAGATCCGACAATGCGCTCCCTGGGTGTTCTCATAAACTGAACATAAGCTTCTCAATTATTCATTTTTTCAAACAACCACCAACGTTTACCTTGGCGCCAGGTTTGAAAGGCACAGCAGCCTGAATCGCCCCTTTTTCGTTTGACTCGAGGTAGCTCCCATGTCTGAACAATCCCTGGCAGTGCACGCCCCTTTCGATGGCGCTATCGTCGGTCACGTGGTGGTCTCCACCGAGGCCGATGTCGAGCGTGCACTGAGTGTTGCCCATGGCATTTTCCGCGACCGCAGCCAGTGGTTGTCCAAGCCTCGGCGGATTGAAATCCTGCAGCGCGCCGCCCAATTGATCGGTGCGCGCAAGGTGGCGATTGCCACCCAGGCGGCCAGCGAAGGCGGCAAGCCGTTGAAGGACTCGATCACCGAAGTCGAGCGTGGCATCGACGGCATCCTCAATTGCATCGAGGTGCTGCGCACCGAAGGCGGTCATGTGATCCCGATGGGGCTGAACGCCACCTCGGCCAACCGGGTGGCCTTCACCCAGTACGAACCGATCGGCGTGGTTGCGGCCGTCTCGGCATTCAACCATCCGTTCAACCTGATCGTGCATCAAGTGGTCCCGGCCATTGCCGTCAGTGCGCCCGTGGTCGTCAAGCCCGCGGCCAACACGCCGCTGAGCTGCCGGACATTGCTCGATATCCTGGCCGAAGCCGGCCTCCCCGAAGGTTGGGCGCAGATGGTGCTGCCGACTGACAACGCGATCACCGGCAAACTGGTGGCTGACCCACGGGTGGGTTTCTTCAGCTTCATCGGCTCGGCAGCGGTGGGCTGGATGTTGCGTTCGACCCTCGCCCCGGGAACTCGCTGCGCGCTGGAGCACGGCGGCGTGGCGCCAGTGATTCTCGCGGCGGATGCCGACCTCGACGATGCCCTGCCGCGCATTGCCCGTGGCGGCTTCTGGCACGCGGGACAGGCTTGCGTGAGCGTGCAGCGGATTTTCTGCCATCGCAGCATCGCCGAACAGGTTGCCGTGCGACTGGGCCAATCGGGCGATGCGATGGTCGTGGGAGATCCGACCGATATCACCACCGATGTCGGCCCGCTGATCGCCGAGCGTGAAGTGAACCGTGTCAGCCAATGGGTGAACGACGCCGTTGCCGGTGGCGCCCGTTTGATCTCAGGTGGCCGCGCACTCGGCAACAACTGCTACGCGCCCACTGTCTTGCTCAATCCGTCCATCAATTCGAACGTGATGCAGAAAGAAGTCTTCGGCCCGGTGGTGGCGGTGTACGCCTACGACGACCTGGCCGATGCGATCCAGCTGGCCAACGCCCTGCCCTATGCCTTCCAGGCGGCGGTATTCACCCGCGATCTGGACACCGCCATGCAGTGCTATCAGGACCTCGACGCCACGGCGGTGATGGTCAACGAAAACACCCTGTTCCGCGTCGACTGGATGCCGTTCGCCGGCGCGCGCCTGTCCGGCCATGGCGTGGGCGGTATTCCTCACACCATGAAAGAGATGCAGGTCGAGAAGATGATGGTCTGGCGGTCCCGGGCGGTGCGTGGATAAACGGCTTGATCGGCTTCGATCTCGTGCGCTAGCTTCTATTGCAAATACAGGAGCTGACCCATGCGCATCGCCTTGCTGTCCGACATCCACCTGTCCGTCAACGCGATACCGTTTCCCGACGTGCAGGCCGATGTCGTCGTGCTCGCCGGGGACATCTCGCGGCCCGCTGCTGCCATAGAGTGGGCCAGGGCATGTCCTGTTCCGATTGTGTACGTGGCCGGCAATCACGAATTTTACGGCAGTGACCTGATCTCGACCCATGAACAGTTGCGCACGTTGACGCAAGGCACACAGATCCACGTGCTGGAGCGCTCGGAATACATCCACCAAGGTGTGCGATTCCTGGGATGTACGTTGTGGTCCGACTATCGGCTTTACGATGACGCGCAAGAACGGGCGCATGGCATTGATCTGGCGACAGCGTTGGTGCGGGACTTCAGCCGCATCAGAATCGCGCCCGATTTCGCAGACCTGTTCAGCCCGGCGGTGTCGCAGTTGATTTTTCTGCAGACCGTTGCCTGGCTGGATGACTGTTTCACCCGCGACAGCACCACGCCCACGGTGGTGATTTCTCACTTCGCCCCGACACGGTCGAGCATCAGCCCGATGTTTGCCGAGTCGCCGATCAATTCGAGTTTTGTCTCCGACCTTGAGCAGCGGATCAAGGCGTGGCAACCGGCCCTTTGGCTGCATGGACATACTCATGGCAGCTTTGATTATCGGGTGGGCGATACCCGCGTTGTGTGCAATGCCCGGGGCTATGCGAAAGAAGGGGTCAATGAGAACCCAGAATTTGATCAAGCGTTGGTCATCGAGCTGCCAGCCTGAATCACTTGCAACACGCCCTCGCCCGGCCGCTTTTCATACCAAAGCGTTAGTTTCAAACACCCATGTCTGGTGGTCAGTAACCTGCTTGGCCGATAAATTTTCCACAGCCGTGGAAACGTACTCGGGCCTTGCAGGTGCCCCCTCCTCCAGAACCTACATGAGTAATGACGATGACTGACGAGACAAGCGGAACCACACGTCGTGGCTTGATCACCACCGGCGCCATGGCTGCGGCCCTGGCGGTGACCCTGCCTGCGCTGGCAGCGCAGCAGACACAGGGATCGGCAACCGCCGCTGCGCTGGGCAAAAGCGACGGCCATGCCAGTGGCTCGGGGATGCTCACCGTCAAGGACGGTACGCAGATTTTCTACAAGGACTGGGGCAGCGGCCAACCGATCGTGTTCCACCACGGCTGGCCACTGTCCAGCGACGACTGGGATGCGCAAATGCTGTTTTTCCTCAGCAAGGGCTTCCGTGTCATCGCCCACGATCGCCGTGGTCACGGTCGGTCCTCTCAGACCGCTGTCGGCAACGAAATGGACACCTACGCCGCCGACGTCGCTGAACTGATGGCGCACCTGAACATCAGGAATGCCGTGCACATCGGTCACTCCACCGGAGGCGGTGAAGTGGCCCGTTACGTGGCGCGCCATGGCCGTGGTCGCGTGGCCAAAGCGGTATTGATCGGCGCGGTACCACCGATCATGCTGCGCACTGCGAAAAATCCGGGCGGCATTCCGATGGACGTCTTCGATGGCTTGCGCAAGGCCGTGGCGGACAATCGCACACAGTTCTATCGCGATTTTCCGAGCGGGCCGTTCTATGGGTTCAATCGCCCCGGCGCAAAACTGTCCGAAGCGATCGTCGACAACTGGTGGCGCCAGGGTATGAACGGCGGGGTCAAGGCGCAGTACGATTGCATCAAGGCCTTTTCGGAAACCGACTTCACCGACGACCTGAAAAACATCGAGGTACCGACCCTGGTGTTGCACGGTGAAGACGACCAGATCGTACCGATTGCCGACTCGGCGCACCTGTCGATCAAACTGCTGCGCCACGGCACGCTGAAAACCTACCCCGGCCTGCCCCATGGCATGTGCACGACCCATGGCGACGTGATCAACGCCGACCTTCTGGCGTTCATCAAGGCTTGACGCCCTTGGGCGGCGAGCGCATCGCAGGAGCCGGATCATGCTGAACGTCATGTCCGGCTCCCCCCGCGCCAAGGCAAAATGCCTGGCGCTTTGGGCAACTACCTTCGCGATATTCATCGTCGATACCCTCACGGAACTGGATATCGCAGTGGCAGTGCTTTATGTCCTGGTCATCATGATGGCCATGGGCACATGCTCGATCCGCGGGCTGCGTCGGGTTGCACTGATCTGTGCGCTGCTGACGGCTGCCGCGTTCTTTTTTTCTCACCTCGATCATCCGTTCAGTGCCGCCCTGGCCCGTTGCCTTGTCAGTCTGACGGCCATTGGTATTGCCACCTGGCTGGCATTGAAAAATCGTCGCACCCGCGATGAACTTCAGGAGCAATTCAGTTTGCTGGCCCATACCCATGATGTCGAAGCGCGGCTGCATCGCGCGCAAATCGAACTCGCCCATATATGCCGAATCACCACGATGGGCGAGCTGTCAGCGTCGATTGCCCACGAAGTGAATCAGCCCCTGGCCGCGATAGCTTCCAGTGCCGAAGCGGCCCAGCGCTGGCTCGACCGCCCGAGTCCCGATCTCAAGGAAGCCGGCGCCGCCATCGCCAGGGCGGCCAGTAATGCGCGTCGAGCAGCCGAGGTCATCAAGCGTATTCGTGATCTGACTCGCAAAAGCGATTCGCTCTACGAAGAACTCGATCTGCAATCGGTAGTAACCGATTCGCTGGCCCTGCTTGACCGGGAAATCCAGAGCCATAAGGTGCGAGTGGCTTGCTCGTTTGCATCCCCGTCGCTTTGGGTGTCGGGCGATCGAATCCAGCTGCAGCAGGTGGTGATCAACCTGATCATGAACAGTCTGCAGGCCATGAACGGCCACAAGAGTTCACCCCGAGAGCTGCAAGTTCGAATTTATCGGCAAGAGAGTCATGCAGTGGTGGAGGTGCAGGATAACGGCCCGGGAATTGATCAACATCATCTCGCGCTGCTGTTCGATGCGTTTTTCACCACCAAGGAAAATGGCATGGGGATCGGCCTGTCCATCTGCCGCTCTATCATCGAGTTGCACGGTGGACGCATCCGGGCAGACAGTCAGCCCAACCTGGGCGCGACCTTCTCGTTCTCCCTGCCGGTTTCCCCAGCCAACGGCCAACCATCGAATTAACACCGAGCTGATCTTCCATGAATCTGCCAACCGTGCTGTCCGGCGCGCAGCACTTCGACCTTTGGTTGGGAACGATCACGCTAAAGCCCTACGGTTCTATACCTGCGTATGGTATCGAGCGCGGTGCGTCGAGATGCACACTCTTTCTCCAGGCGATCCGTCGCTTTAGCAGCGAACAATCGGCATTGGCCAACGATTTTTTTTGACCCAGGCAATCGGAGAATGAGCATGACAACGCATCTGGATTACCCATCCCAAAAGGCTGGCGCACATCAGACAGGCAATGGTCAGCAGCAGCCAGGCTTGCTTGACACCGAACTGGTTCCTTCGCGCTATGCCGTGCGGGTCGGCGAGATTGACGTGCTGGTGATCAGCGATGGTGTCCTGCCACTGCCGACCTCGACGATGTCTACCAATGCCGACCCCGCCGCCCGCGCCGCCTGGTTCAAGGACATGTTCCTCGGGCCGGACGCGTTCGACTGGGCGCTGAACGTGCTGGTGATCCGCAGCGGCGACCAGACCATACTCGTCGACGCAGGCCTCGGCGGGCAGTTCCCAGGGTTTCCAAGGGCCGGGCAATTTCCCAAGCGCCTGCAGGCCGCCGGCATCGATCTTGGATCCGTGACCGATGTGGTGATTACCCACATGCACATGGACCACATCGGCGGCCTGCTCGTCGACGACGTGAAGAACAAGTTGCGGCCAGACGTGCGCATCCACGTGTCGGCGACTGAAGTCGCTTTCTGGGAGACACCTGATTTCACCCACACCGACATGCCGGCGCCGGTGCCGGACGTGCTGCGCGCCACCGCCAACCAATTCATCAACGATTACCGCAGCAACGTGCGAACTTTCGAAGACCAATACGAGGTGGCCCCGGGCGTCGTCGCCAAAGTCACCGGTGGCCACACCCCGGGGCACTGCGTGGTCTACGTGAACTCCGGTGGCGAACGCTTGACCTTCGCCGGCGACGCCCTGTTTCCGGTGGCCTTCGAGCACCCCGACTGGCACAACGGCTTTGAACATGACCCCGAGGAATCGGTTCGCGTTCGGGTTCGACTGATGCAGGAAGCGGCGGCGAGCGGTGAACTGTTTGTCGCCACGCACCTGCCGTTTCCTTCCGTTGGCCGCGTAGCCATCGACGGCAAAGCGTTTCGCTGGGTAGCGGCGTTCTGGGATTACTGACCGTTTGCTGGTGCATCCGGCCTCTACAATCAAATAGAGGCCGGACGGTAAGCCTGATCCCGTCTAAGCTGAACGATACACATCTGAGCCTCTTCACAGGGGAAGCGCGATGACGGGTAAACACACGCACCACTGCTCGTCATGGCTGCTGCCTTGCCTGCTCGCCATCAACCTGGCGCTCACCGCCGGATGTTCGAGCAAAACCGCCACGGCTCGCTATTCGTCCGCAACCATCGGTTCGGCCTGCTATGCCAAAGCCCTTCCCACTGTCGGCGAGGGTGGCCTGGCCTGGGGCGATACCTTGAACATGGCTCGCCAGAAATCGATGAGCAATTGCGCACGCTATGCGGGACGATCCGGTGGTACGCCAAGTACCTGCCAAGTGGTGCTGGCGGAATGCAAGCATTGATAAATCGGATGTTTCGTTTCTGCGCCGCTTTTGCATTTCTGTGCGACACATCCCACTTAGGGGGCTCCCGTTTCACACGCTCGCGGTGTTAGTTTGGGAACGTTTCTGATTAAACGATCAGATATTTCCCACACACTGCCTGCAAAGGAATGCCCCCAGCAATGGACTTTTCACTCAAGCACCTGGCCGCGACCACACTGATGATCGCCAGCCTGTCGACGTTCACCTCCGCTGCCCACGCCAACATCACACCGCAACAGAGTGCGATCATTCTCAAGGCTTTCAATGATGCCTCGGTCAAGGATTTCCGGCAGTTCCTTGGCAGCCTGGCCAAGAGCGATATCGCCAAGGCCGACAATCTCGGACCTGCTATCAGCGCCTTCCTGAACAACAAGGCACTGACGGCCGATCAACAGAACGAAATCCATCGTTTGCTTGGCCTTTATGCGCGGGTGAAATACGGCAGCGCGGCGACCGAAACCTTGAAGGAACTGGTGGCCATCCCGACCGTACGCGTCGACGGTGTGGAACAACATGACAACCCTGAATTCATCAAGATCGCCGATAAGATCAAAAGCCTTGCCAAGGCGTTCAACCTGAACTTTCGCAACATCGACAACCGCGTTTATGAAATCTCCCTGGAAGGCAATGGCGATGAAGTCGTGGGCATTCATGCCCATGCCGACGTGGTGCCGGTGACCCCGGAGAACTGGGTCTTGCAGGATGGCACCCGCCTCGACCCGTTCAAGGTCACGCTGATCGGCGACCGCATGTATGGCCGTGGCACCGAAGATGACAAGAACGGCATCGTAGTGGCGATGTACGCGATGAAAATCATCAAGGAAGAGAACCTGCCGCTGGCCAGAAACTTCAAGCTGCTGGTCGACACCACCGAAGAAACCACGGGCGATGCCATCCCCTACTATTTCGAACGCTACCCGACGCCCAACTACAACCTGGCGCTGGATGGCGGCTATCCGGTAGTGATCGCCGAAAAAGGCTACGGCACGGTCATGGCCAGCTTCGCCAAGCGTGCCGGCCAAGGCAAAGGTGCCGAAATCACCGCCATGACCGGCGGCCTGGCCACTAACCAGATTCCGTCGACATCGGTCGCCACGCTGGTGACAGGCCAGCCCGCTGAGCTGGCCGCCAGCCTGCAAAAGGCCGGCACCGAATATGCCCAGCGCAATGGTGGCAACTTCGACATCGCCGCCAAGGTCGTCGGCAAGGACGTCAAGCTGACGGTTACGGGTGTGTCGGCACACTCCTCCGAACCCGAGTCCGGGGTCAATCCAGTGGCGAGGATGCTCGATTTCATCAACGGCCTCGACGGCAAGGTTGCGCTCAAGCACAACCACATCACTGACGCCGCTCGCTACGCGGCCGACAACTGGGGCCTGGATTACCTGGGTGGCAAATTGGCGGTCGGGTTTTCCGATGAGTTCATGGGGCCGCTGACCACTTCCCTGACCTATGTCGGTGAGGATGAAAAAGCGTTCAAACTCGCGGTCAACCTGCGCGTGCCGAAAGGCAAATCCCCGCAAGTGCTTAAATCGGAAATCGCCGGGAAGCTCGACACCTGGAGCAAGAAAAGCAACATCGCTGTGGCCTTCGACTATTCGATCGCCGAACCGATGTACCGCAACCCTGAAGGGGAATGGGTCAAGGCCCTGCTCGCCGTGGCCAGTGAAAACCTTGGCATGGAACACAAGTTCGGTACCTCCGCTGGCGCCACCTCGGTGCACGAACTGCCCAACGGTGTGCAATTCGGCCTGGCAATGCCAGACGTCAAATACACCGGCCACAACGATAACGAATTCAAGACTACCGAGCAGTTTTTGCTCGACTTGCAGATCGTCACCGAAATGATGGGCCGTATCGGTCAGTTGCCGAAACTCTGATGCACCTTCGGACCCGCCGTTCTGGCGGGTCCATTTTGCGCACCACCGCGCAAGATCTCAGAATATTGTTGCGCAAGGCATGGCAAATTCCGGCTGACTGCTACGATTAAAAAGCGCCAACGAACTGAGGTCTGCCGCCTGCCAGGTCGGTATTGACCTCGCTGAAACTGATCCACTCATTCCAGGCCTGCCCGACCCCAGGGAGGGAGCAATGCGTATTCCATTGTTTTACGCGATGTCGGCATTGCTGCTTTTAAGCGCAGGTCCTTGCCTGGCGCAAGCGACGCAGACAACCGCACCGGCCCCGGCAAACGCTGCCGACACCGCGCCCGTAAAAGAGGCGGTGTTCAATCAAGAACAACTGGATCAAATGCTGGCGCCTATTGCGCTTTATCCTGATCCCTTGCTGGCGCAGGTGCTGATGGCGACCACCTACCCTGGCGAAGTCGCCGAGGCCGTCACTTGGTCCAAGGCTCACCCGGATGCCAAGGGCGATGATGCGGTCAAACAAGTGGCGAACCAGACCTGGGACCCGAGCGTGCAAGCGCTGGTCGCCTTTCCACAGGTGCTGGCCACGCTGGGCCAGGACCCTGTCTGGGTACAACGCCTGGGTGATGCCTTCCTGGCGCAGCCCGACGATGTGATGAACGGCGTGCAACGCCTGCGTCGTCAAGCCCAGGCGGCGGGCAACCTGCAGAGCAACCAGTATCAGAACGTCACGGTTCAAGCGCCTGCGCCCGCACCCGCCTCTGCCCCGGCCAGCAGCACGTCCACCATCATCATTCAGCCTGCCGATCCACAGGTCGTGTACGTGCCCACGTATAACCCGACAACCACTTACGGCACCTGGGCCTATCCAGCGTCGCCTCCCGTATACTACCCGCCACCACCGGCCTATTACCCCGGTTCGGCATTGATGGCTGGACTGGCGTTCGGCACCGGTGTGGCGATCATCGGTTCGTTGTGGGGTGATTGCGACTGGAACGACAACGACATCGACATCGATGTCGACCGCTATAACAACATCAATCGCAATAACCAGATCACCAATAACAAGTGGCAACACAACGCCGTTCACCGCGATGGGGTGCCTTACCGGGACAGCCGCAGCCGTGAACAATACGGCCGCCA
The DNA here is from genome assembly GCF_004307605.1 of Pseudomonas sp. Sample_24. Classification (NCBI taxonomy): domain Bacteria; kingdom Pseudomonadati; phylum Pseudomonadota; class Gammaproteobacteria; order Pseudomonadales; family Pseudomonadaceae; genus Pseudomonas; species Pseudomonas sp. Sample_24. Next base: position 21,932 of record NZ_RCNW01000097.1, on the reverse strand, counting down.
ACTGAACGGTGCGAATCAGCGTGATGCCTATCGAGGCGACAACGCGCAACGCGCCCAGGCACGTGAAAAAGCCCGTAGCTCAATGGACAGACACGGTATCGAACGCCCCGCCACCAGCAATCGCGAAGCCCGCGATCAAGCCCGCCGAGCCCAGTCGGACAACATAGCCGGCAACCGCATGCAGTCCGGCGCAGACCGACCAAGAACGTCTGACAGAGCCCAGAACACCGCCAGGAATACTCGGGAGAATCAACAGCCCCGTAGAGACGCCGGCCAGGTCAATCAGCGTTCACAAGACCGTTCACAAGTGCGCCAGACGGCGCAGAACAGACCGGCCGCCAGTGCAGGCAGTGCCCGCAACAACGCATTTGCCGGCGCACGTTCACCGTCTCAGAGCAATGTACAAGCGGCTCGTGGCCGAGCCAGCCAGGCATCTGCCATGCGCCCCAGCGCGGCGCGGTCTGCCGGCCACCAGATCAGTCGGCCATCCGCACCAGCGCGTCAAAGGGGGGGCCGCCGTTGAAAAACCATCGTCGCGTAAAGGCCTTCATGGGCTTGTTGCCACATGTCCTGGCAATCACCACCGGCGTTGTCTGGTCGTGCATGGCTATGGCACAGCAAGCGTTTCCTACACCCGAAAAAGCCGCGCAAGCATTCGTCGAAGCACTGGGCACGGAACACGCCGATCAGGCGCGCCTGACAGAACTGCTCGGTGACGACTGGCGCAGTTACATCCCGCGTGAAGGCGTACAACGCAGTGACGTGGATGCGTTCCTCAAGCAGTATCACGAGCAACACAGCATTGAAAAAACCAACGAGCGCAAGGCGCACCTGGCCGTTGGCAGAGATCACTGGACGCTGCCTATTCCCATGATCAAGAACGCCAAGGGTTGGCATTTCGATCTCAAGGCTGGCAGCGGGGAAATCCGCGCACGCCGAATCGGCCGCAACGAACTGGCCGCCGTGCAATCGGTGCTGACGTACCACGACGCCCAGATGGACTACGCCTCAGTCGATCACGATGGTGATGGCGCCCTCGAATACGCGCAGAAGATCTTCAGCACTCCCGGCCAGCACGACGGCCTCTATTGGGATGACGACGACAGCGGCCAGATCAGCCCGCTGGGGCCGTTGTTCGGCAAAACCATTGCTGGCGAAGACTGGCACGGCTACAACTTCCGCATCCTCGATGGCCAAGGCCCCTCCGCACCGGGTGGCGCCTACAGTTATCTCATTGGCGACAAGATGAGCCGAGGCTTTGCCCTGATTGCCTGGCCGGCGAAATACGATGACACCGGGGTCATGAGTTTCATGATCAGCCATGATGGCCAGGTGTTTGAAAAGGACCTCGGACCCGGGGGCGAGAAATTGGCAAGAGCGATGAAGCGCTTTGATCCGGATGACAGCTGGAAGGAAGTGACCGACGATCAGGAGCAGATCGGATCCACCGCTGCTCAAGGCCTCCACTAGCGTCCTAGAGCCTCCAACACATCTACTTACAAATGAGTGGCTCGCTGAAATCCTGATCGCCTACTACAACTGATAGGTTATCGCGCTTTATTGGGCCAAGAGATGCCTAGCCTTATATGCGCATCAAACTTCCCGGTGTCCCTGCCGTCGGTGCTTATTTCGCACTGGTGTGCATCTTTACGACCGCATGGTTCCTCAACCCTGCCAGTACTCATTCTTCTTTTGCCCTGATGAAACCGGCGATGGCGGTGGCCAATCAGGTCGCCAAACCCATCTACACCAGCCGTTTTGCCTCGTCCGGGCTGGTCGACTTCGTGCATTCCTCGGCCGTCACCGCTTTGCCTGACGGCAGCCTGATGACCGCCTGGTTCGCCGGCTCGCGCGAAGGCGCAGCCGATGTAGAGGTGCGTTCCGCCCGTTTCGACGCGAAAACCGGTGAGTGGGGTGCAGAGCAAGTCTTGGCCACACGCCATTCAACCCAACAAGGCACCCAACGCTATATTCGTAAACTGGGCAATCCGGTGATCGCCCTGGCGCCGGATAATCGTCTGTGGCTGTTCTATGTCTCCGTATCCATGGGCGGTTGGGCCGGCAGCGCGGTCAACGTGATGGTGTCTGACGACTTTGGCAGACAGTGGTCCGCTCCGCGCCAACTGATCACGTCGCCCTTCTTGAACATCAGCACGCTGGTCCGCTCGGCGCCGGTATTTCATGCCGACGGCTCGATCGGTCTGCCGGTCTATCACGAGTTCCTGGGCAAGTTTGCCGAATACCTCTACCTGAGCGCAGACGGCGATGTAATCGACAAATACCGCATCAGCCACGGCAAGAATTCATTGCAGCCGACGGTGGTCCCGCTCGATGGACAGCGTGGTATCGCCTTGTTGCGATATGCCGGCAACACCCATCACCGTGTACTCGCCACCCGCACTGAAGATGCCGGACAAACCTGGAGTGAGCCTTATCCGCTCGACCCATCGAACCCCAACTCTTCGCTGGCGGCCGTGGCGACACCCGAGCACGGCTTGCTGGTAGCACTCAATGACCTGCAGGAGGGTCGTTTCAAGCTGAGTCTGTATGGCACCGATGCCAAGATGGACGACTGGCGCTCGTTGCGCGACCTGGACAAATCACCTGACCCAGCGGGGGCTCCGTTTTCGCCGCAGGCCTACAAGGAAATCATCGGCAAGGAATTTCGCGGTTCCAGCGGCGCTCTGCGCCAACCGTTGGAGGCGAAGTTCCTGAGCAATCTCGACACCCGTGTCTGTTCCCCCCTGGGATGCGAGTTTGAATACGAATACCCCTATTTCATCCGCAGTCCCGACGGTATGTATCACTTGGTCTACTCCTGGAACAACACCTTCATCAAGCACGTCACGTTCAACGATGCGTGGCTGTCCGAGCGTCTCAAATGATCAATCTCTGGCAAGCCCACGTCAGCTTCGCGATGATCATTTTTCTGTTGTTGCCATCGTTCGGTTTAAACCGCCATGGGCGGATCGCCCTGCTGGTGGCCTTGTTGGCCGCCAGTTTCATCCCGCTGGACGGGCTGTCACTGGCCGTGTACTTGCGCAGCCACATCGATGACCTGGCGATCACCACATTGGTATTCATGGCATGGGGCTGCTTGCGCCGGCTCGACATACTGCCGCCTGCGCAGCAGAACAAGACCGGCGTATTGATCCTGTTCGCGGTGTTGGGGCTGGTGCTGTATCCGGCGACACTGGGGCTCAGTGATCTGGACCCTTACCGTTTCGGCTACAGCCCGCGACCGATGCTGGTTTTCTTCGCGCTGCTCACACTGGGCCTGTATTACCTGCGCAACCCTCTGGCCGTGGCGATGCTGGCCAGCGCAACCCTGGCCTTCATCGCCGGGATAAAACCTTCGCAAAACTACTGGGACTACCTGGTTGATCCGCTGCTGGGTCTGTACTGCTGCGCTGCACTTGTGCTGCTTTTCACGCGCGGACTGTATGGCCGCCTGAACAAGTGGCGAGTTCCGGCACGCAACGTACCCCGGTCTCATTAAGCTTCGACGACATTATTAACAGGGGAACATGGATGGGTTGGCTGCAATCGAGACGTCTGCACTACTGGCTGGGCGCCACAGCGATACTGTTTGCGCTGTTTGCCCTGCTACGGGTGATGTTCTTTTCCGGCTTCTCCGGGTTCGACGCCAAAGCGCTGTCCGGCGACGATGCCGTCCTAGAAACCTTGGGCATCGGCTTTCGCTTCGATCTGCGCCTGGCCATCCTGGTGATGCTGCCGCTGGCCCTGCTGGCCTGGATTCCGCGCTGGAACCTCATCGGCAGTCGCCTGCTGCGCTGGGTCGCACGCCTGTACATCGTGCTGGCGCTGGGTGCCCTGCTGCTGGTCTACATCATCGATTTCGGGCACTACGCGTACCTTGGCATGCGAATCAATGCCACCGTTCTGCGCTTTATCGAAGACGCACAAATCTCCCGTGACATGGTCTGGCAAACCTATCCGGTGGTGTGGATTACCCTGGGCTGGCTCGTCACGCTGGCACTGGTGACACTGGCCCTGGTTCGTCTGGAACGCGTGACGCTGGACCGCGACCGCAAATCGATCCACCCGCTCTCTGCCACATGGGGCGGTGCGGTGATGGTGGTATTGGTATTGCTGGGCATTCTGGGCCGTGTCGAGAACATGAACCTGGAGAACCCCGTCCCGCTGCGCTGGAGCGATGCCTTTTTCTCGGGCAACAACCAGATCGCCGCCCTGGGGCTGAATCCGGTGATTTTCCTCTATGACACGGTCAAGGTTGGCCAATCGCGTTATGACGAAGCGCAGGTGCGTGAACACTATTCGGTCATGGCCAACTATCTGGGGGTCGATCAGCCTGACCCGCAATCGCTGAATTTCGTCCGCCACCAGGCACCTCAGCCCTACAAGGTAGCGGGGTCACGACCGCCAAACGTGATGTTCGTCATGCTTGAGTCCCTGGGCACCAGCGCGGTCGGTGCCTATGGCAACCCGATCAATCCGACCCCCAACATCGATCGCCTGGCCACCCAGAGCTGGTTCTTCAAACACTTCTACGTGCCGGTGACCGGCACCGCCAAAACCGTTTGGGCCAGCATTACCGGGGTGCCTGACGTCACGCGTCAGGAAACCGCGACACGCAACCCGTTGATCACCAGGCAGCACTCAGTGATCAACGCCTTCACCGACTACGAGAAGATCTACACCATCGGCGGCAACTCCGGCTGGGCCAATATGAATGCCTTGATTCGCCAGAGCATCGACGGTGTTCGCCTGTTTGAGGAGCGTGACTGGAAATCGCCGGTGGTGGACGTCTGGGGCATTTCCGATCTGGACCTGTTCAAGGAAACCGACCGGATCCTGCAAGCGCTGCCCAAGGACAAACCGTTTTTCGCCTATGTGCAGACGGCCGGTAACCATCGTCCTTTCACCATTCCCAAAAGCAATGATGGATTCGAGGTCAAGCACCCTACCCTCGAAGAAGTCCAGGCCGCTGGCTCGCGCAGTGTCGAGCAATACAACGCCGTGCGCCTGCTGGACTTCAACATCGGACGCCTGATGGAAATCGCCAAAGCCGGCGGTTACTACGACAACACCATTTTCGTGCTGTTTGGCGACCACAACACCCGTATCGCGCAGATCCCTTACCTGGCCCCCGCTTATGAGCAGTTGGGTCTGGAAAGCAACGCCGTGCCCATGATCATCCACGCCCCGGGTCTGCTCGGCTCGCGCAAGGTCGAGGAAGCGGTGGGCCTGGTGGACTTGCTGCCGACCGTGGCAGGCATGGCCGGTCTTGAGTTCCGCAACGGCGGCATGGGGCGTGACATCCAGCAGCCGGCGCCCGAAGGTGAGCGCGTGGTACCACTGGTATTGCGTGAGGGAACGTTCCCGTTGATTGCTGGCGTAACTCAACATTACATGGTGCAGATGGAACACGACGGCAGCTCGCCAACACTCCACGACCTGGCCTCGATGACCCCCACGGACAACGTCGCCGAACAGAATCCGGAAGAATTCAAACGCCTGGTGCAGCTGACCCGCGGCATGCATGAAACCTCGCGCTTGATGCTCTTTCAAAACGTGCGGGAGTAACCCTCCAAACCCTGTGGGAGGGGGCAAGCCCGCTCCCACAGTGGCTTTATGCCATGCACAAAAAACCGCTGCAAACGCTTACAATCCCGCCTTTTGACCGTAAACAGAAAGGCAGCAAGGCTATGGCGCTCGACCCACCCACGATGTTGACCCTCTCGATTGCCCTGGCAGCGGCCGCCGCGCTGTACCTGGCGGTCGAGTGGCGGAGCATCCGGGAGCCCTCGCTGCTGTTCTGGAGCGCAGGCTTCGCGACAATCACTGTGGGCTCGACCCTCGCCTTGCTGCGTGGCATAGGGCTGTTGCTGGTCGGCATCTGGTTCGCCAACGGACTGTTGGTGGTGGCCCACTGGTTTTTCCTGCTGGGTGTGGCGCACTTTACCCAGGCGCGCCTGTCCCGTGCCTGGTATTTGATGTTCGTCGTCTGGCTGGCGCTGCTGTTGTTGCCGGATGAGCCGTCGTGGTCAAAGATCATGTTGCTGGCCAATTCACTGCTGGTCGCCCTGCTCTCGCTCCGGGCCAGTTTCCTGTTGCGCCCCCACGGCAAGTCATTGAGTGTGGGGGCAGGTCAGCTGCGGTATGTGCTGCTGGGTCATGGCCTGTTCTATCTCATCAAATCAATGACGGCGGTGGTACCGGGCACGCTGATAGATCTCGCGGCTTTTCGTGGCGAGATCATTCAGATATCCCTGGTCGAGGGCGTGATGGCAATCATGCTGATCGCGCTGTCGATGACCGGAACCGAGCGATACCGGCGTGAGAAGCACATCTCAAGTCTGGCCGAACGCGACCCGCTGACCGCTTTGTACAATCGCCGCGCCCTGGAGGTGCGGGCTCCGCGCCTGTTACGCGACGTTTCCAGCGCTCGACCAGGCGCCCTGCTGCTGATCGATATCGACAACTTCAAACCGGTCAACGACCTGTTTGGCCACACCGCTGGCGACAAACTGCTGGTTGCACTGAGCGAGATGATCCGTTCGGTAGTGCCCAAAGACGCCCTTGCAGCACGGCTGGGCGGTGACGAGTTCCTCATCCTGTTCAACAACGCCTCCAACGAACGAATCGTGGCGATGGGCAATGCGTTGCGTGAGCAGTTCCACAGCGCGGCGGTGCAGTCATTCAGCACGCCGCAAGCCGTGACCCTGAGCATCGGCGCCAGTCTGTTCGACCAGCCGCCGAGCAGTCTGGCGGCATTGATCGAGCAAGGCGACGCCGCACTTTACGAATCCAAGCGTGGTGGACGCGACAGTATCCGTCTGGTGGATCGGACGCTGGCAAGTCCTGGAGTTGTGCGTTGATGAAGTGTTTGCACTGGCCTGGGCGGCCATCCCGCAAAATCTGCACGGCTGAGAACTTGCGAAAAGCGACAGTAGGCTAAGCTTAGGATCAGCTTATTGCCCACGATGCTCGCGGCGGCAGTTGTTGGAATTTCTGGAGAGCGTCTGCAACAGCTATCTCAGACAGTTTCAGACAATGCGCAGGATTGCCGTGATGACCGAGCCATTCCTCAGTTTTGACGAACTCAAGCGTGCTGCCCTTTCCGGCGAGATCGATACCGTGCTGGTGTGCATGGTCGACATGCAGGGACGGCTGGTGGGCAAGCGATTCCAGGTCGAATTTTTCATCGACAGTGGCCATGAAGAAACCCACTGCTGCAACTACCTGCTGGCCGACGACATCGACATGGAGCCGGTGCCAGGCTACGCCGCTGCCAGTTGGAGCAAAGGCTACGGCGACTTTGTCCTCAAACCCGACATGCGTACCTTGCGCAAGGTGCCGTGGCTGGAATGCACGGCGCTGGTGCTGTGCGATGTGCTCGACCATCACCACCGGCAAGACTTGCCCCACAGCCCAAGGGCAATCCTGAAAAAACAGGTCGAGCGCCTGCGTGAGCGCGGCTATGTCGGCATGTTCGCTTCCGAGCTTGAGTTCTACCTGTTCGATGAAAGTTACGAGGCCATCCACAAGCGCAACTACCACAAGCCGAAAACCGCCGGGCATTACATCGAGGATTACAACATCCTGCAGACCACCCGTGAAGAGCCGGTGCTTCGGGCGATTCGCAAGCATCTGCAAGCCTCGGGCATTCCCGTGGAAAACTCCAAGGGTGAATGGGGGCCTGGCCAGGAAGAGATCAACATCCGCTACGCCGACGCCATGACCATGGCCGACCATCACGTCATCATCAAGCACGCCTGCAAAGAGATCGCCCAGTTACAGGGCAAGGCGATAACGTTCATGGCCAAATGGCGTTATGACGCCGCTGGCTCCAGCAGCCACATCCATAATTCGCTGTGGGACAAGAACGGCAAAAAACCGCTGTTCTACGACCCCAAGGCCGAGTTCGGCATGTCCAAGCTGATGCGTTCATGGGTGGCCGGGCAGCTCAAGTACGCCAATGACATCACCTGTTTTCTCGCGCCGTACATCAACTCCTACAAGCGCTTTCAGGCCGGCACCTTCGCCCCGACCCGCGCGGTATGGAGCCGCGACAACCGCACCGCCGGTTTCCGTCTATGCGCCGAAAGCAGCAAATCGATCCGCATCGAATGCCGCATCGGCGGCGCCGACCTCAACCCATATCTGGCCTTCGCCGCACTGATCGCCGCGGGGCTGGCCGGAATCGACGAAAAGCTCACCCTCGATCCACCTTTCGAAGGCGATGCCTACGTCGATGAACAGCTGCCTGAAGTGTCCAAGACCCTGCGTGAAGCCAGTGCCGCACTCAAGGGCTCGAGCATGTTGCGCGAAGCGTTCGGTGATGAGGTGGTCGAGCATTACGTGCACACCGCCGAATGGGAACAGAAAGAGTACGACCGGCGGATCACCGACTGGGAGCTGCAGCGCGGTTTCGAGCGCTATTGAGATCGACATGACTTCGACTATTGAACTCGTTTCACCGGTCGATGGCCGGGTTTACGCTGAACGCCAAGCTGTCGATGCGGAACAACTCGAGCAGGCACTGGCGGCAGCCGCAATCGCCCAGGCGCAGTGGAAACGTCGGCCACTGAACGAACGTGCGGCTTTTTGCAGTGCTGCGGTGGACGCAATGCTGGCCATGAAAGACCAGATCGTCCCGGAACTGGCCTGGCAAATGGGCCGGCCGGTACGCTTCGGCGCGGGAGAACTGCGCGGTTTCGAAGAACGCGCGCGGTATATGATCGCCATTGCGCCTGAAGCTCTGGCAATGGTCGAACCGGCGCCGATCAATGGTTTTCGCCGGCATATCAAGCGTGAACCGCTGGGCACGGTGCTGGTGGTCGCACCGTGGAATTATCCGTACCTGACCGCGGTGAATACGGTCATCCCGGCGCTGATGGCGGGCAACGCCGTCATCCTCAAACATGCCTCGCAAACGCTGCTGGTCGGTGAACGGTTCGCCGAGGCTTTCCGCCGCGCCAATCTGCCAGAAGGCGTGTTCCAGAACCTCTTGCTCGATCATGCCCAGACCGCCGCAATCATTGCTTCTGCACGTGTGCAACAGGTGAATTTCACCGGCTCGGTGGACGCCGGCAAGGCCATGGAAAGCGCCGCCAGCGGAAGGTTTCTCGGCATGGGCCTGGAACTCGGCGGCAAAGACCCCGCCTACGTCCGGGCAGACGCCAATCTTGAGCATGCCGTGGAAAACCTGGTGGACGGCAGCTTTTTCAACTCCGGACAGAGTTGCTGCGCGGTGGAGCGCATCTACGTCGATCAATCAATTTACTCAGCGTTTGTCGAGCGCTTCGTGGAGTTGACCCGCCAATACGTACTGGGCAATCCGCTGGACGAGGCCACCACCCTCGGTCCGCTGGTGACACCCGGCGCGGCGTTTTTTGTCCGTGGCCAGATCGCCGAGGCCGTGGCCCAGGGTGCAAAGGCGTTGATCGATCCGCAGGCATTTGCCGCCGATGTGCCGGGCAGCGCCTACCTCGCGCCGCAGGTGTTGGTCGATGTCACCCATCAGATGTCGGTCATGCGTGATGAAAGTTTCGGTCCGGTGGTCGGCATCATGCCGGTGGCCAGCGATGACGAAGCGATTGCCTTGATGAATGACAGTGAGTTCGGCCTCAGCGCGTCGATCTGGACCCGCGATCTCGCCGCGGCCGAACACCTGGGCGATGCCATCGACACGGGCACTGTGTTCATGAATCGCTGCGATTACCTGGACCCCGCCCTGGCCTGGACCGGGGTGAAGAACAGTGGGCGCGGCGTGACCCTGTCGCGCTTGGGCTATGAACACCTGACCCGCGCCAAATCCTTCCATTTGCGCCACGAGATCTGAGCCATGAGCCTGACTGGAAACTGGAACTACCCCACCAGCATTCGCTTCGGTGTCGGCCGCATCAGCGAGCTGGCCGAAGTCTGTCGCAGCCAGGGCATCGAGCGACCGCTGCTGGTCACCGACAGTGGCCTGGGGCGGGCGCCGATCACTACTGCCGCGCTGGATGCCTTACGCGACGCCGGGCTGGGCGCTGCGCTTTTTTGCGACCTCAAGCCCAACCCGGTCGAAGCGAATCTGGCCGGCGGGCTCGATGCCTGGCGCGCGGGCAACCATGACGGTGTAGTCGCCTTTGGCGGCGGCAGCGGCCTGGACATGGGCAAGCTGATTGCGTTCATGAGCGGTCAAACGCGCCCAGTCTGGGATTTCGAGGACATCGGCGACTACTGGACCCGCGCCGATGAAAGCCGGATTGCCCCGGTCATCGCGGTGCCGACCACCGCTGGCACGGGCTCCGAAGTGGGTCGTGCGGCGGTGATCATCGACGATCGCAGCCACACCAAGCGCATCATCTTTCACCCGAAAATGATGCCACGCGTGGTCATCAGTGACCCGGCCCTGACCGTCGGCATGCCGGCCAAAGTCACTGCCGGCACCGGCATGGATGCATTGGCGCACTGCCTCGAGTCGTACTGCGCGCCCGGTTTTCACCCGATGGCCGATGGCATTGCAGTGGAAGGCATGCGCCTGGTGGCGAACGCTCTGGTGCGCGCCGTGCACATGCCTTCCGATCTGGATGCACGGGGGCAAATGCTGGCCGCGGCAGCGATGGGCGCCACGGCGTTCCAGAAAGGGCTTGGCGGGATGCACGCCCTCGCCCATCCCATCGGCGCTCTTTACGATACTCACCACGGCATGACCAATGCGACGCTGATGCCGTATGTGTTGAAGTTCAATCGCCCGGCCATCGAGGAGCGCATCTCGCGCCTGGCGGCTTACCTGCACCTGCCCTCCCCGGGCTTCGACAGCTTCATGGCCTTCGTCCTCAAACTGCGCAAGGACATTGCCGTCCCGCACACGCTGTTTGAGCTGGGCGTGGACGACAAGCAGGCCGAGCTGATTGCAGACATGGCCGTTGTCGACCCTTCGGCGGGCGGTAATCCGTTGCCGCTGACACGGGACGGCGCGTCACAGATTTTCGCAGCGGCATATCACGGCCGTCTGTAGGAGCGAGCCTGCTCGCTCCTACAGAAAACCAGGTCGAGCCTACGGCGGCTCAGTTCGGCCTGTCTCAAAACCTGAAGGGGCACACGACATGAACCCAGCAAGCCAGCCCGGCACCGATGCGCCGCACGACGATGACATCAAGGTGCTGCACAGCATGGGCTATGCCCAGCAGCTCTCGCGACGGATGGGCGTTTTCTCCAACTTTGCGATTTCCTTTTCGATCATCTGCATTCTCTCCGGCGGCATCAACTCACTCGCCCAGGGCACCTCGGGCGCAGGCGGTGCCTCGATCGGCATCGGCTGGCCGATCGGCTGCCTGATTTCCGGGGTGTTCGCCCTCGCCATGGCGCAGATTTCCTCGGCCTACCCCACCGCAGGCGGCCTGTATCACTGGGGCTCGATTCTCGGCAACCGCTTCACCGGCTGGCTCACGGCCTGGTTCAACCTGCTGGGTCTGGTGACGGTGCTTGGCGCGATCAACGTCGGCACTTATTACTTTTTCTTCGGTGCCTTCGGTCCGGCATTGGGCATGGAGGACACCACCACGACCCGGGTGATTTTCCTGGCGATCCTCACCGGCCTCCAGGCCTTGTGCAATCACCTGGGAATCGGCTTGACCGCGAGACTTACCGACTTCTCCGGCTACCTGATTTTCGCAACCGCACTGGCGCTGACCATCGTCTGCCTGATTTCGGCGCCCAGTTACGAATTCGCCCGGCTGGTGACGTTCGGCAACTATTCCGGCGAGGCTGGCGGCAACGTCTGGCCATCGGTGTCCAATGGCTGGGTGTTCATGCTCGGCCTGCTGTTGCCGATCTACACCATCACCGGCTATGACGCCTCCGCGCACACTTCCGAAGAGACCCGCAATGCCGCCCTGTCCGTTCCAAGAGGCATGGTCATGTCAGTGGTCTGGTCGCTGTTGTTCGGTTGGGTGATGCTCAGCTCATTCGTGCTGATGCTGCCGAATCTGGACGAGGCGGCGAGCAAAGGCTGGGGCGTGTTTTTCTGGGCCATGGACACTCAAGTCAACCCGACTTTGAAGCTTGCGTTGTACGTGGCGATCTTCATCTCGCAGGTGCTCTGCGGCTTGGCCACGGTGACCTCGGTGTCGCGGATGATCTTCGCCTTTTCCCGCGACGGTGGCCTGCCCTTCTCCAAAGCCCTGTCGTCGGTGTCGCCTACATTTCGCAGCCCGGTAGCCGCCATCTGGACCGGGGCGACGCTCGCCGTATTGTTCGACTGGGGCTCATCGGTGATTTCGGTCGGTGAGACACCGGTCTACACCATCGTTGTGTCCTGCACGGTGATCTTCCTGTTCTTCTCGTTCATCATTCCCATCGTGCTGGGCCTGTTTGCCTACGGCACCTCGAAATGGCCAACCATGGGGCCATGGAACATGGGGCGCTTCTGGTACACGGTGTTCGCCTTGCTGTCGGTGCTTTCGATGGTGATCATTTTTGTCATCGGCATTCAGCCACCCAACGATTGGGCGCTGTACATCACCATCGGTTTCCTGGTGCTGACGGCCATCGTCTGGTTCGGCTTTGAGGCCCGACGCTTTCAAGGGCCGCCGGTGGGGGATGTCATCCTCAAGCGCCAGGCAGAAATCGCCGCGGCTGAAGCGGCGTTGAACAGGCAATCAAAAAGCTGATGCCACAATCGCTTGTGGGTCGAATTGCCCGGTCAGCGCTGCTGCTGTTTTGCGTCGGCGCTCCCTGCGCTGCGATCGCCTGCCCGGCCGGGCAATATCAGGTCTGCGTGGTCGCTTGTTTTTGTGCCCCGGGCGCCGAGGGGGAGCTAGGGACTGTCTTCGAAAACATGAACCAGATGGCGGCCGCCGGGCTGGAGAACTGGATCGTGCAATCGCGCGATACCGCCGCCATGGGTGACGTGCAGACTATCCCGCTGAATATCCGGGCGCAGCTCGAACCCTACTACGACCTTCAGGTGCTCGATGCCGTCCGCTATAAAGTCGGCGATGACGTAGAGCTGAATGCCGCACACACCATGCTGCAGAATCCCGATATAAACGCCGTCACGCTCGTCGATATCATCGTCTTTCGCAGCGCCGACGATGCGCAGAACAATGTCGCGCTGTGGGCCCATGAGCTCAAGCACGTGCAGCAGTATCAGCAATGGGGCGTTCACGAGTTTGCCAGTCGTTACACCCGTGATTACAACGCCGTCGAAGCGCCTGCCTACGAGATTCAAACCCGCGTAAGCCGAGACCTGCGAACCGGCACAACACCAACGGAGTCTGCGCGCTCACCTTGAACGGCCAGCGACGTCCATCGGAAACCTGCCGAGGTTTCTCGAACTCGCGCACATGCGCCGCTTCCAATGGGTATATCACTGGAGGCGCGCGCCATGAACGATGAAGACCGAAACACCGCAGACCACGAGGATGAATCGACACCCCCCGCGGCACCCGAGACGGCGGAACAGGAAGACGAGGCGTTGCGTCGAAAAATTGATGAGATTGAACGCAAAGTGGCGGACGGCAACTGATCGATCAGCCCGCCGTTTCCTCGAGTAGATGGTCAACCACCGCTTGCAGGCTGCGCTGTGGGTCAGGCTCCTGGGCGCTGGCCCTGGCGTGGCAAGCCAGCTGACGCGTGGCGCTGTGGCCATTGAGCAACAGTGCTTTGGCCTGCTCGAATATCTGCGGTTCGCCGATCTGCTCGGCCGTTTCGGCAAATAGCATTTGTGCCCGTTGCAACCACTGGCCGGCACTCAGCGCTGTGCCTTCGGCATCGACAACAAAGCGCCCTTCCGATCCGTGTCGCTTGGCCTGCCAGCGGTTCTCCTCAAGTAGCCAGCGGGATGTTGCATCATGGCCGGCGCCGGGGTTGGCGCAGGTGATGGCGAACGCCACCATCACCCGGAACAGATTCGCCAACAGCAACGCATCAGCGAGTCGCGAGCAAGCATCGGTCATGCGCAGCTCCAGCGTTGGGTAGCGGCTCGCCGGGCGCAACCCCCACCAGCCATTGCCACCCTGTTCAATCGCGCCAATGCGCTGCATTAGTGCCAAATAACGCTGATATTCACGCTCGTTCTCGAAGTGCTCCGGGATGCCCATGCGTGGCCAGCCGTCGCAGACCACCTGGCGATAACTCATGAAACCGCTGGCAGCCCCCTGCCAAAACGGTGAAGAACAACTGAGCATGAGCAACAGCGGCAACCACGGGCTCACTTCGTTCATCACGGCAATCCGGTCGATGCCTTCGGGGATTTCAACATGCACGTGCAAGCCACACAGGACGCTGCGTTGCGCCACCGTTTGATATTCGGCAAACAGCTGAGCGAAGTGCGGCAACGGGGTGGCGCGCTGATCGCGCCAAAACGCCAAGGGATGAGAGCCTGCGCAGAGCAACCCCAATCCGTGGCCGCTCAATGCCCGGTTCAGGCGCGTGCGAACACCGTGGAGATAGTCAGCCGCCTCGGCGGTCGAGGTGAAGATCGGCGACGCCACTTCAATTTGGCCCTGGAACATTTCATAGGCAAACCCTTTGCCGACGGCTTCCCGGCATTCGACCAGCAGCGGGTGAGCGGGCTCGGCAAGCATCTGCCGGGTGGTCAGGTCAGTGAGGAAGTATTCTTCTTCAATGCCGAAACGTGGCCCGCGCTTCATGTCGACAGTTCCGCTCAGTGCCGACGGGTCACGGTCAATGCCACGACGGCGATGCGCTCCACGCGTTCATAACCGGGTTTGAGCAGCTCCTCGCCAAACACGTCCGGGTCCAGCTCTCGATAGGTCCAGCCGACGGCATGACCAGCCAGCAACGCCTGTATGACTTCGAGAAACGGATCTTGCCCGTCAACCATCGCCACACCGGTGTACAGCAGCAAACTGCCGCCCTTGTGCAGTCGCGGCAACGATTCACGAACAATGCGCAGCGACAAGGCTTCGCCCAGAGCGCCGCCGCCATGGCGATAGGCGCGATGCTGGCTGTCGTTCATGTAAGGCGGATTGGCAATGATCAAGTCGAATTCACCTTCGACGCTGCCGAGGATATCGCTCTGGTACACGCTGACGTTGTCGACCCCGGCCAGCTCGGCATTGACGGCCGACAAGCGCAGCGCTCGCGGGTTGATGTCCACCGCCAACACCTCGGCCTGCGGATGAGCGTGAGCAATCACCAACGCGCCGACCCCGGCCCCGCAACCAATGTCCACGGCCCGGCGCACAGGCTCGAAACGCTGCTGCAAATGCGCGTCGATCAATTGCGCAAAACGGTAGCTGTCCGGGCCGAAAAATACCGCGTCGGCTTGCGTGGTCGGGTACGCCGAATGGGCAAACAACCCACCCTCCAGGCTCGACCAACGCACGGTGCTGCGCCACAGCGGGCCTTGCCGCTCAACGATCTCCGCTTGCTCCAGCCCTGCCAGGACGTCTCGTGGAAATAGCGTGTGATCAAACGGCATCGACCAGCCGAAGACATCCCGCAGGTTTTTCGCCAGCGGCGGAGAAAAGCGTTGATATACGCGCTCATGGGTCAACGGCGTTGGGGTGATGAAGCGATAGTCTTCACTGAGCAAATGTCTGCCGAGCTCAAGCAGGGCTCGATCGGCAATTTGTTGTTTCGACATGCAAGTCTCTCCTGGGCTCAGCGCAAGCGGGCTACCGAATCGATAAAACGCCGGGTAGCGTAGAGCCCCGCCGGACGAAAATGCCGCTGGGCCGAGAGCCAAGGGATCAGCGTTTGAAGCTGTTGCTGCGGCGACTTATCACTCAGGGCACTGCGCAACGCGACGAGTTCCGGGTCGTGCGCTTCGCTTGCCTCGCAGGCGTCACCGTTGGCTTGGTCCCGGGGTATCGGCCTGGGCCGCTGCTCGTCCTGCCAGTTGCCGGCAATCCAGTCGCGCAGCAATTGTTTTTCATAACCACTGAACACCCCGAACATGGCGGCCGTGTTGCCTTCGATCAGGCGCCAGAACCGGCTGTCTTGCGGCGACTGGTTGCGCTTGATCCAGCCCTTGCGCTGCAAGGCATCGAGAAACTCGCCGATCTGGCCCGGCGTCGCCAGCCACTGATTGACGGTCTTGCCTTCAATCTGACAAAAGTCGGAGTGCATGTGCTGGCCAAAACAGCGTTTACGCTCGAGCATGCCAACCACTTCCTGTTGCAAATCGAACCCGGCAATCACCGACGTCGAGCCAATGCCCAAATCATTCAAGCGATAGCCCACGGCGACACGCCGGAAGAACTCGTCGCGGCCCTCGTCCATGGGCAACAATTCCAGCAATGACTGCACAGCCTTGTGGCCATGGCCGCTGCTGGAATTGTCGATGGTCACATGCAACGTGAAGTAATACGGATCGATGCCCAACTCGCGCAACTCATAAGCGCTGATCAGCAGGTGCAACGGCAATTGCTCATAGCCGAGGTTGTAGCCGATGACTTCCGGCATGAACGCCGTGCTGCATTGTCCCAGTGCCAATTGAATCGTGCCTTGCAGGAAACACTCATCCGACAGCCCCTGTTTATCGCCGCAGTCGTGGGCGGCCAGCAGATTGCGGTAGATCACCACATGATTTTGCCGAGGATCACCCCTGCCAAGTTCCTCCAGATACGTGTTCAGCAATCCGTCGTAACGCACGTCTTGCCAATGTTCCAGCACACCGGCCAGCCAAGCGCCGTCGACCTCTTTGGTCGGTGCTACGCATTGCAGGAAATACAAGGCATGAGCCTTGTTTGAAAAATATCGGCGCGCCCCACCCTGCTTGCGCTCTTCGAGGTAAGCGGCATAGTCCCGCGCCACTGCCGAGCACCGCTCTTGTGCCCACGATGGCAACTGCTCCGTCGTTTCGGGCAGGTCACAAGGCAATTCGGCGGCGCGGGCCAGTTGCTGGCGCAGGAAAATCTCTGCCTGCTGCCTGGCATCAGGCGCATTGGCGTAGAGCAGTTCGTACAACGCTCGATAGCGCCCGGCGGCGACGGGGCCTGAAAGCGCTGAAGGTGAGCTGGACAAGGGTTCGAACAAAGTCATGGGCATTTCTCTCCTGGGCAGTGCATTTGGCTGTGCCCCTGACATCAGGTGCCGACAACACGAAACGCTCGCTCGTTGAATAGAAGATTTAGCCCTGAACGGAAAATTCAATCGGCTTGCAGGAGAGCGGGACCGGTGGCATGTGCCGCACAAAAAGCCCGGCTCACAAACCTGCGCTGTTCACTTGAGGACGAACAGCATCAGGTTCATAGACCGGGCTCCTGTCGTCAGCGCCTGTCGTCCGACAGCGGGGACTGCTCATCCGCTTCGGGAACGTCCCTGGGCGGCTCGTTCCAATCCTCCGGCCGCTGGTCCTCTTCGCGGTCAGGCTGTGTCAGCGGATCGTACTTGCCCGGGTCGTTTGGATTGGGCAGCGAATCGTCGCTGCCAGGCTCAGGTTTGGAAGGAACAGAGCCTTGCGGCTTGTTCGGGTCTTGCATGTTTTCCTGGAAACTCGAATCGCTGGTCATAACCCACCTCACAACAGAGGTCCGGACTTTCCGGGCCGTACTCTTGTGAGATCGGCAAAGGGAATGACGTGCGATCGAGTGGACGAGCGGCCTGCTCCGGGCTGCGCTACATCTCTGCCGCCAGCAACTTGACCAAGGCCGCCGCCGGCATCTCCCGCGCCAACGGCGCGCCCTGCCCGGCCCACTGCACGGCGAATTCGCTATTGGCCTTGGCGGCTGCCGCCGCGTTGAGCGCCTTGTTGGCGTCGTAGGCAATCGGATAATCGGGCAAGGCCGGGGCATTGGCCTCGAGGCTGGTGAAATTGCGATTGACCATGCCCCGGGCAGGTCGGCCGGAAATGACGCTGGTGACTCGAGTCAAATGGGCGCGAGGGCTTTTGAGGGCTTCGCGATAGGCAACGTTGGCCGAGGATTCGGGACACAGGATGAACGCCGTACCCAATTGCGCGGCACTGGCGCCCAGTTGCATGACCGCGGTGATCCCCGCGCCGTCCATAATCCCGCCCGCGGCGATCACTGGTAGCCGGCAGGCCTCGGTCAGCACGCGTACCAAGGCGAATGTGCCCATCTCGCTGTCCAGTTGCGGATCGAACACCCCTCGATGCCCGCCGGCTTCATAACCTTGAGCCACCAGCGCGTGCACCCCGGCGCGCTCCGCTACTTGCGCTTCGGCCAGACTGGTCACAGAACACAAGAGCACGATGCCGGCGTCCTTGAGCGCATCGATGGCCGGTTGCGCCGGCAAGCCGAAATGGAAACTGACCACCGCCGGTTTTTCTTCCAGGAGCATGTTCAGCATGCCAGGGTCTTCGACGAACGAGGTGTAGATCTCGCGCAGTGCCGTTGGCGCAGCGACATCGAACTCAGCGAAGAACGGTGCGAGAAACTTCAGCCACTGCGCTTCAAGCGCAGCGTCATGAATGGCCGGTGCGTGACAGAACAGATTCACGTTAAAGGGTTTGTCGGTCAGTGCAGCCGTCTCACGCAACATGGCCCGGGCCTGTTCGACATTGCTTGCCCCGATGCCGATAGAGCCGAGCCCACCGGCATTCGACACCGCCGCGGCGAGTTTGGGCGTGGAGACGCCGACCATCGGCGACTGAATGATCGGCAATTCAATGTTCAACAGTGACAACAGAGGATTGGACATGGCGGCACCTGAATGTGATGAGTGAACGCGAACCCTAGAGCTCGCCGGTCAAAAACTGCGCGCGCCCCCCTCCGAACGACCAATCCGCATCGCTGTTTTCCACCAGCGAGACGATCAGATCGTCCGGAGAAAGGTCGCAATCGACTTGCAGTCGTTCGGCCAGCAAGCGGTAAAACGTGACTTTCTGCGCCTGCGTGCGCGGTCGGGAAATCACCGTCAACAACACCACGTTGGCCGAGCGCGGGTACCCCAATCCGGTGTCATGCAGGATCAGTTCTTGCGCACTGTGTTGCGTGACGCTTTGGTAGCGATCACTGAACGGCACATCGAACGCCTCGACCATGGCCTGGTGTGCCGCATCCAGCAACGTGCGCAACTGTTGATCGTCGCGCCCGCGGATAATGTCGAACTTGAGCATTGGCATTTCGATTCACCCTGGTAAAAAAATGGGAGCGAAGAGCTCGCCCCCCGGGACAAAAGAATGGCGTACAAGCCCGCGCCAGCACGCCTTCCAAACCCGAAAGCGTCAAAGTCTATTTGGAGGTGGGCATGGCAAACTCGGCGCCCTTGGCAATGCTGTTCGGCCAGCGCTGCATCACCGATTTCTGCTTGGTGTAGAACCGCACGCCTTCTTCGCCATACGCGTGCATGTCACCGAACAGCGAACGCTTCCAGCCACCGAAACCGTGCCAGGCCATCGGCACCGGAATCGGCACGTTGATGCCGACCATGCCCACCTGAATGCGGGTGGCGAACTCACGGGCGATGTGGCCGTCACGGGTATAGCAAGCGGTGCCGTTGCCGAATTCATGGGCATTGACCAGGTCCACCGCCTCGGCAAAGTCCTTGACGCGCATGCACGCCAGCACCGGGCCGAAGATTTCCTCTTTATAGATTTTCATCTCGGGGGTGACATGGTCGAAAATCGTGCCGCCCAGCCAGAAGCCTTCGGCACAACCGGCACCGGCCTGCGAGCCATCAAAGCCACGACCGTCGACCAGCATTTCGGCGCCTTCGGCAATGCCCTGTTCGATGTAACCGGTGATGCGCTGCAAGGCGGCAGATGACACGATCGGACCCATTTCAGCCGCCAGGTTCATGCCTTCAAGAATCTTCAAGGTGCGGGTGCGTTCCACCAGTTTCGGCATGACTTTATCGGCCACATCGCCGACAAACACCGCCACCGAAATCGCCATGCAGCGCTCGCCGGCCGAACCGAAGGCTGCGCCAATCAGCGCATCGACCACCTGATCGATATCGGCGTCGGGCATCACCACCATGTGGTTCTTCGCCCCGCCCAGTGCCTGCACACGCTTGCCATGACGGGCGCCGGTTTCGTAGATGTAGTTGGCAATCGGCGTGGAGCCGACGAAGCTCACGGCTTGGACTTGCGGGTGATCAAGCAGTGCATCCACGGCTTCTTTATCGCCCTGCACCACGTTGAACACGCCGTCGGGCAACCCGGCTTCCTTGAACAGTTCGGCAATCAGCAGCGAGGGCGACGGATCGATCGGGCTCGGCTTGAGCACGAAGGTATTACCGCAAGCGATCGCCACCGGGAACATCCACATCGGCACCATCACCGGGAAATTGAACGGCGTGACACCGGCCACCACGCCCAGGGCCTGGCGCACGGTCCAGTTGTCGATGTTGGTGGAGACTTGCTCGGTGTAGTCGCCCTTGAGCAATTGCGGAATGCCGCAGGCGAACTCAACCACTTCGATACCGCGCGTAACTTCGCCTTGGGCATCGGTGAACACCTTGCCGTGCTCCGCGGTAATCATTCGCGCCAGGGTGTCACGGTGCTCGTTGAGCAACGCCAGGAACTTGAACATGATGCGCGCACGACGCAGCGGCGGCGTCGCCGACCAGGCGGGAAACGCCGCCGCGGCTGACTGAACCGCTGCGTCGACTTCAGAAACATTGGCCAGGGCCACGTGGCCGACCACCGAACCGGTGGCCGGATTGGTGACGTTCTGCGCGCGCCCGGAAGTACCCGGCACTGCGCGGCCGTGAATGTAATGTGCGATGTCTACTGGCTGGTTGCTCATGGCGGGTGTCCCCTGCTGGTGGATAAGAGCCATCTCTTTTTGTTGTTCTGCAAAGTGCCAGGCGCAGCGTCGGCGCGGCTGGTAGAGCCAAAGTAGGCCAGCCGCTGGATCATGTAAAATGATGATTAATGATCTTGTGGATCAGAAATAGTGAACGTAGATTCGCAGCGTTTGCGGGGGATGAGCGCTTGCCTCTGTTCATTAAACATTCGCTGAACACGCGTGTTTAAAGGCGTAGGCGGTTACTGGATGAGAGCTACAAAACCTTGCGTCATTGCCTACGGGTACGCCAGAATCCGCCGGCTTGTGCGCCCTGGGTCCGCTCGGTAACTTGATTCGCGTCACTGCTCATCAGTGATCGGGTTTAGTCGCTCGATGGTTTCACGAGGCGCATCTGCTTCCAGATAGTCAGGTCATTTCATGCCTGCACTTCATGGTAGCTGTGCGCAGGGCGCCTTCGGGCGCGCCGGATTCGTGACTCCCCGGTCGACTAACCTGCGTACAGCTGCCACCCCTTGTTTAGTCGCAAGTCGGTGACGGCTCCACAATTCTGGAGTCCGAAATGATCAAACCTACGCCGAACCCGCCAGACACCGATCCAACCTCCCCGTACGAACCCGACTCAACAAAACTCAACGAAGCCGCCGAACGCGCCCTCGACTTCCACTTCCCCTCGACCGCCGACATCAAAGCCACACCGCGCACCGTCAGCACATTGTTCACCGTCGACCCCGAAGTCACCACCGAAACCCTGATGGTGTACCTGGTGGAAACACTGGCATCGGTCGATGTGATGGTCCATCAACTGGTCGATCATCTGGAGGGCGGAGATCGCAATGCCCTGCTGGGCATCTCCAACAGCGTGATGCTGGCAGAGATCACCGCGAACCGAGTGCTGGACCAAATCGACCCACCGGAATAACACAAGCCCAACTGACAACCAGGTCGGCTGTCAGGCCGCCTCGCTTTGGCTTTGGCTTTGGCTTTGGCTTTGGCTTTGGCTTCGGCTTTTGATCTTCTTGCCGCCTCGAGAGGCCGAGCGCAGGTTCTGCGCAGTGGGCAACCCGGCAAGGATGCCGGGTTAGCCGCCCCCGGCCATGGATGGCCGATGGCGGCGGGCCCACGGAGCAGGACCGGAGCGAGGGCATGCCGAGCCTAAGCGAGGCACCGAACGAAAGGGGCAAGAGCGTTTGGTTACTTTGCGCCGGGCGGCGTTCCGCTCCTCAAAGTGACCCGCTGTAAGAGCGGAACCCTAAGCAGCCGTTACCGCAG
>NZ_RCNW01000365.1:0-3727 GCF_004307605.1 Pseudomonas sp. Sample_24 | reverse complement strand
CCAGGGCGGCGGTGACCAGCGGCTGCAACACCTTGACCCAAAATGCCAGCCAGTAGCGACCATTGTTCAGGCCCTGGTCCGCCAGATAGTGGATGTAACCCCACAGGCCGGTGATCGACAGCGAGTCGGGCGCCATGACCACGGTGCTCAGCAGCTGCGGGCTCAACGCCACATCCCAGCGCTCGACCGGCGTACTGACCACTTCCGTGCTCTTTTCGTGGAACAGCGTGGTGGTGACGTCGCTCAGCTGCCAGTGATCCTTGTCGAACTCCGCACGCTTGGCGAAGCTGGAAGACAGCATGTGGCGCTGATCATCGAAGCGATAGCGGGTCACGCCATACAGCAAGCCGTTGGGCTGCACGGAGTTGACGTGAATGAACTCGTCACCCTGACGGTGCCACAGGCCATGCTTGGCACTCTGCGCATCGCCACTGCCCTGAGCCAGCGAACGGTTGGCCTGAGCGGTGCTTTCGGTTGCCGGTGCAACGTACTCGCCAATCAGCAGCCCCACCAGCATCAGCACCAGCATCGGCTTCATGACCGCCCAAACGATCCGCCCGATCGATACGCCAGCCGCGCGCATGATGGTCAGTTCACTGTTGCTGGCCAGGCTGCCGAGGCCGATCAGGCAGCCGATCAGTGCCGCCATCGGCAACATGTCATACAGACGCCGCGGCGCCGTCAGCAACACATAGCTGAGCACGTCGACCAGGGTGTAGGTATCGCTGACATCGCTCATCTCGTCAATGAACGCAAACAGGGTTGCCAGGCCAAGAATGATCCCCAATACCGCAAGGATCGCCATGAATACGCTGCTACCGATGTAGCGATCGAGCTTAACCACGGGCCACCTCCAGCGCGCTGCGGCGACTCGCCATCTTCAAGCGCAGAGGCTCCCAATAAAGCAGGCCCAGGCCAATGGCCAGGAATATCCCGTGCACCCACCACAAGCCCAGCGCAGGTGGAATCTTGCCCTTTTCGAGCGCGCCGCGAGCGGCAATCAGGATGGTCAGGTAAGCCATATACAGAAGAATCGCCGGCAACAACTTGAGGAAACGACCCTGGCGCGGGTTGACCCGCGACAACGGCACCGCCATCAAGGTCACGATAAACACCAGCAATGGCAGGGACAGGCGCCATTGCAGTTCGGTACGGGAGCGAATGTCGTCACTGCCGAGCAACGAGGTGGTGGTCATCGCGTCGCGGTCGGTCACCTCGTCACTGACATCCGGCTTGGGCAGCAGCACACCGTATTCGTCGTACTTGATCGCCCGGTAATCGGCCTGCCCGGGGTTACCGTCGTAGCGATAGCCATTGTCGAGAATCAGGTAACGGTTCCCGTCGGGGCGAATTTCCTGGCGGCCCTTCTCAGCCACCAGCACGGAGATCCCGCGATCCTTCTTGTCGGAACTGATGTTTTTCTGCGAAATGAAGACGCCGCCCAAGTTGATGCGGTCATCCGACAACTGTTCGGTGTAGGTCACCCGGGTGCCGTCACGCAGCGCCTGGAAACGGCCCGGCTCCAGGGTATCGAACTCGGTCAGGGCGTCCTGCTTGTTGAGCAACAGTTGAAACTGATTGGCACCCTGTGGCGCCAGGCTCAAGCTCAACCATGCCACGACCAGCGCCACCAGAGTGGCTGGAAACAGGGTCATGCGGAACAGGCGCTGCTGACTCATGCCGGTGGCCGAAAGCACGGTCATTTCACTCTCGAGGTACAGGCGACCGTATGAGAGCAGAATCCC
This sequence comes from Pseudomonas sp. Sample_24, assembly GCF_004307605.1. Lineage (NCBI taxonomy): Bacteria > Pseudomonadati > Pseudomonadota > Gammaproteobacteria > Pseudomonadales > Pseudomonadaceae > Pseudomonas > Pseudomonas sp. Sample_24. The sequence continues at coordinate 1,982 of NZ_RCNW01000365.1, read as the reverse complement.
GAGGAACAGACCCAATGGCAGGATCAGTTGAAGGAAGCCCGGCAGGCGAAAGCCCATGATCAGGAACAGCGACCCCGGATCCAGTTGACCCGAAGCGGCTTGGGCGAGGTATTTGATGAAGCGTCCACTCATGATGATGACCAGCAGCACGGCGCTGACGGCGCTCAAGGTCAACAGGACTTCGCGGGATAGATAACGGAAGACGATCAAACCAGACACTCCAGGGTTGTCAGGCTAAGGCGGCCAAACAAGCAAACATATCAGACAGCCCTAATGCAGAGCCGCCGAAAAAAAGATGGCGCATTATCCTGTGATTGATCGCGCCTGTCACTTCGCACCGCGCGAGCAGGCTGTCAAAGCGCTGAAGATCGTACAACCGAGGGTTGTCAGGCGCCGGTAGCGAGGTTCAAACTGCGGCCTTCGTCGCCGGTCACGACCGGCGCCTTTCTATTTATAGGCGAGCGACATACACACTTGTCGAGCGCTTGCGTGTTGACTATCAAATTCAGGGACCCGGACATGGAACTGGTTGTAAAAAGCGTTAACCCGGAAACGTTGAAGACCGCCACCCTGGTGGTTGCCGTCAGCGAAGGCCGCAAGCTCGGCGCCGTCGCCAAACAACTCGACGAACTCAGCGGTGGCGCCATCAGCGCCGTTCTGAAACGCGGCGACCTGGCCGGCAAAGTTGGCCAAAGCCTGTTGCTGCACAGCCTGCCGAACCTCAAAGCCGAACGCGTGCTGCTGGTGGGCGTCGGCAAGGATGAAGAGCTGGGCGACCGTCCGTTCCGCAAAACCATCGCCGGCATCCTCAACACCCTCAAAGGCCTGGGCGGCAGCGACGCCGTGCTGGCCCTGGACGAAGTTGTGGTCAAGGGCCGCGACAGCTACGGCAAGACCCGTCTGCTGGCCGAAACCCTGGTGGACGGCGAATATCAGTTCGATCAGTTCAAGAGCCAGAAAGCCGAACCGCGTGCCCTGAAGAAAATCACCCTGCTGACCATCAAGGCCGCCCAGGCTGAAGTCCAGCGCGCCGTGACCCACGCCACCGCAATCGCCAACGGCATGGCCTTCACCCGTAACCTGGGCAACCTGCCACCGAACATCTGCCACCCGACCTTCCTCGGCGAGCAGGCGAAAAACCTCGGCAAGGAATTCAAGGATCTGAAAGTCGAAGTCCTCGACGAGAAGAAGATCAAGGCCCTGGGCATGGGTTCGTTCTACGCCGTAGGCCAGGGCAGCGCCCAGCCGCCACGCCTGATCGTCATGCAATACAACGGCGGCAAGAAATCCGAGAAGCCATATGCGCTGGTCGGTAAAGGCATCACCTTCGACACCGGCGGCATCAGCCTCAAGCCAGGTGCCGGCATGGATGAAATGAAGTACGACATGGGCGGTGCCGCCAGCGTGTTCGGCACCCTGCGTGCCGTGCTCGAACTGAAGCTGCCGATCAACCTGGTATGCATCCTGGCGTGCGCCGAGAACATGCCGAGCGGCAACGCGTCGCGTCCGGGCGACATCGTCACCACCATGAGCGGCCAGACCGTGGAAATCCTCAACACCGACGCCGAAGGCCGTCTGGTGCTGTGCGATGCCCTGACCTACTCCGAGCGTTTCAAGCCGCAAGCGGTGATCGACATCGCCACCCTGACCGGCGCCTGCGTGGTTGCCCTGGGCTCCCATACCTCGGGCCTGCTGGGCAACAACGACGAATTGATCGGCCAACTGCTGAGCGCCGGCCAGGCTGCCGACGACCGCGCCTGGCAACTGCCGCTGTTCGATGAGTATCAAGAGCAGCTGGACAGCCCGTTCGCCGACATCGCCAACATTGGCGGCCCGAAAGCCGGCACCATCACCGCGGCCTGCTTCCTGTCGCGCTTCACCAAGAACCTCAACTGGGCACACCTGGACATCGCCGGCACAGCCTGGACCAGCGGCGGCAAGGACAAGGGCGCCACTGGCCGCCCGGTTCCACTGCTGACCCA
>NZ_RCNW01000406.1:0-3730 GCF_004307605.1 Pseudomonas sp. Sample_24 | reverse complement strand
GCCATCAGTGCAACGATGACCCCGATAATGGTCTTGGCAATCCAGCCTTGTGAATTGTCCCTGATATTCTGCAGCATGCGTCCCCCATAAACGGTTGAACTTCAAAATTAGGCAACCGTGGAGCGTGGGTAGAATCCGGATAGAAGAAAGGCGCATCCGAGGATGCGCCTTCTCGTAACTGGCGGAGCGGACCGATGACTCGAACTGGCGAGCCTCGGTGTCTCGGACCGGCGACCTGCCGACTGGACTACCGCTCCGCTGCCAGGTCAGGCTTGACCCCGACCCGGATAGGCAAAAACCTGAATCAAACTTAGTTGACAGCTTCTTTCAGTGCTTTACCGGCTTTGAAGCCTGGTTTTTTGGCTGCTGCGATTTCCAGTGTCTTACCGGTCTGTGGGTTACGACCAATGCGAGCTGGACGATCAGTTACGGAGAAGGTACCGAAACCAACCAGAACAACAGAGTCGCCAGCCTTGAGAGCGCCAGTGACGGATTCGATTACAGCGTCCAGCGCACGGCCAGCAGCAGCTTTCGGGATATCAGCGGATGCAGCGATAGCATCAATCAGTTCCGACTTGTTCACTCTAAGTCCCCTTATATCTATTTGAGTATGATTCTAAGTTTTTTTGGTGAAAGCAAAAACGAGTGCTGAATGGCCTACAGACACTTAAGAGCCGCTTTATAACAAGGGCTCTAAAAAGCTGTCAAGGAAGCCCCCCAGGCAAATACGTACTAATGCGTGCTAATTCTTTCCTTGGAATCGGACTCGCGTTTTTCATCCTTCGCGACAATCTCCGGAGCCACATCCGGCAAGGGCTCCGGCGCGTATTGCAGCGCAATTTGCAGGACCTCGTCAATCCATTTAACCGGTTTAATCTGTAGATCCTGCTTGATATTGTCAGGAATTTCCTTCAGATCGCGAACATTCTCTTCCGGAATGATCACTGTCTTGATTCCGCCGCGGTGAGCGGCGAGCAGTTTTTCCTTCAAACCACCGATCGCCAACACTTGCCCGCGCAAGGTGATCTCACCGGTCATGGCCACGTCCGCGCGCACAGGAATGCCGGTCAATGCCGATACCAGCGCCGTGCACATGCCTACACCGGCACTAGGACCGTCTTTAGGCGTAGCCCCTTCCGGCATGTGGATGTGAGTGTCGCGCTTCTCGTGGAAGTCCAGGGGAATGCCCAGGCTCTTGGCACGGCTACGCACGACCGTCAGGGCCGCAGTGATCGATTCGACCATTACGTCACCCAACGATCCGGTTTTGATCAACTGCCCTTTGCCCGGCACGACAGCAGCTTCGATGGTCAACAACTCGCCACCCACCTGGGTCCACGCCAACCCGGTCACTTGACCGATCTGATCCTGTTGCTCTGCCAGGCCGTAACGGAATTTCCGTACGCCGAGGAAGTGCTCCAGATCGTCGGCAGTAACCTTCACCGAGAAGCGTTTTTCCAGCGCATGCTCTTTGACCGCCTTGCGGCAGACTTTGGCAATCTGACGTTCCAGCCCACGCACACCGGCTTCGCGAGTGTAGTAACGAATGATGTCGCGGATCGCTTCGGCGTCAAATTCCAGCTCGCCTTTCTTCAAACCGTTGGCAGTGATCTGCTTCGGCGAAAGATACTTGACGGCGATGTTGATTTTCTCGTCTTCGGTATAGCCCGGCAGACGGATCACCTCCATCCGGTCCAGCAGTGCCGGCGGAATGTTCATCGAGTTCGAGGTGCACAGGAACATCACATCGGACAGGTCGTAGTCGACTTCCAGATAGTGATCGTTGAAGTTGTGGTTCTGCTCCGGATCGAGCACTTCCAGCAACGCCGATGCCGGATCGCCACGCATGTCGCTGCCCATCTTGTCGATTTCATCGAGCAGGAACAGCGGGTTGCGGACGCCCACCTTGGTCATTTTTTGAATCAATCTTCCTGGCATCGAACCGATGTAAGTCCGGCGATGACCACGAATTTCCGCTTCATCGCGTACACCGCCGAGGGCCATGCGCACGAATTTGCGGTTGGTGGCGTGTGCGATCGACTCCGCCAGCGAGGTTTTACCCACGCCTGGAGGGCCGACCAGGCACAACACCGGACCCCGAATCTTCTTCACCCGCTTTTGCACGGCGAGGTATTCGAGGATGCGTTCTTTGACCTCTTCCAGACCGTAATGGTCGGCATCCAGAATGTCTTCTGCACGCGCCAGGTCCAGTCGAACCTTGCTCTGCGCCTTCCACGGCACCTGAACCAGCCAGTCGATGTACGAACGAACCACGGTCGCTTCCGCGGACATTGGCGACATCTGCTTGAGTTTGTTCAGTTCGGCCGTGGCCTTGGCCAGTGCGTCCTTTGGCAAGCCGGCGGCATCGATGCGCTTTTTCAGCTCTTCGACTTCGTTGTGGCCTTCGTCGCTGTCGCCGAGTTCTTTCTGAATGGCCTTCATCTGCTCGTTCAGGTAGTACTCGCGCTGACTGCGCTCCATTTGCTTTTTGACGCGACCACGAATGCGTTTTTCGACTTGCAGCAGGTCGATCTCGGCATCCAGCAACGCCAGAACGTGCTCGACCCGGGCCGACAGATCAATGATTTCGAGAATTTCCTGCTTCTGCTCGATTTTCAGCGCCATGTGCGCGGCCATGGTGTCGACCAGGCGCCCGGGCTCGTCGATGCTGTTGAGCGACGACAGGACTTCAGCCGGGACTTTCTTGCCCAACTGCACATATTGTTCGAACTGCGACAGCAAGCTGCGGACAAACACTTCCGACTCGCGCTCTGGCGCGTCAACTTCGTCGATCAGCGAGACCTCGGCACGGCAATGGCCGTCCACTTCGCTGAAGCGCTCCACAGCGCCCCGCTGCTCGCCTTCGACCAGAACCTTGACAGTGCCGTCAGGCAGCTTGAGCAGCTGCAGGACGGTAGCAATCGTACCCACGCGATAAAGCGCGTCTTCACCGGGATCGTCGTCAGCAGGGTTTCTCTGAGCCAGCAGAAGGATCTGCTTGTCGCCCGTCATCGCGGCCTCGAGGGCTTCGATGGATTTCTCGCGCCCCACGAACAGCGGGATAACCATGTGCGGATACACAACGACATCACGCAATGGCAGGAGAGGCAATTCGATGGTTGTCTTCATGATTTCGCCTCTACGGCGGCCATAAGGCCGGAAACAGATGGAAGTAAGCTTGAAACCAAGATGGGGGCAGCCTTGAAAAAAAACAAGCACAAAGACTGTGTAATAACATGCAAAAAGCAAAGGGGCCCGAAGGCCCCTTCTTTGTACCGGCTGCGTGACGCTTAGGCGTCTGGCGCGGCCTTGGCAGCAGGCTCACTGTTTTCATAGATATACAGTGGCTTGGACTTGCCTTCTATAACGCTTTCATCGATCACTACTTTACTCACCTCGGACTGCGAGGGGATTTCGTACATAGTGTCGAGCAACACACCTTCGAGAATCGAGCGCAAACCACGAGCGCCGGTCTTGCGTTCCAGTGCGCGCTTGGCAACAGACTTCAGCGCGTCGGTACGGAACTCCAGGTCTACACCTTCCATCTCGAACAGCTTGGCGTATTGCTTGGTCAGAGCGTTCTTCGGCTCGGTGAGGATCTGCATCAACGCAGCCTCATCCAGCTCATCCAGCGTAGCGAGAACCGGCAGACGACCGACGAATTCCGGGATCAGGCCGAACTTGACCAGATCGTCAGGCTCGACTTCACGCAGGGATTCACCAACCTTCT
>NZ_RCNW01000010.1:0-3750 GCF_004307605.1 Pseudomonas sp. Sample_24 | reverse complement strand
GGGCAGCAAAGGCATCGGTCACTTGCGACAGACGCTTGGTCTGCTGCTCGATGGCATAACCATCGGTACCTTTCATCAGTTCAGTCAGTTCCTGCACCTGCGCATCGATGACCATGCGCTCTTCGGCGTCGAGCAAACGCTCGCCGTCAGCTTCCAGAGCAGCCTGCACCGCTTCGATCAGGCGCTGGGCATCGACCTGCTGCTCACGCAGCACGCGGGCAACCTTGTCATCATTGGCGTGCTGGAACGAGTCCTTGAGCATTTTGGCGATTTCGCCGTCGGTCAGGCCGTAGGACGGCTTGACCTGGATGCTCGCCTCAACGCCCGAACCCAGCTCGCGAGCCGAGACACTGAGCAGACCGTCGGCATCGACCTGGAAAGTCACGCGAATCTTCGCTGCACCGGCAACCATCGCTGGAATACCGCGCAGCTCGAAGCGTGCCAGGGAGCGGCAGTCGCTGATCAGCTCGCGCTCGCCCTGCAACACGTGGATCGCCATGGCCGACTGGCCGTCTTTATAAGTGGTGAAGTCCTGTGCACGAGCGACGGGGATGGTGGTATTGCGTGGAATCACCTTCTCCATCAGGCCACCCATGGTTTCCAGCCCCAGGGACAACGGAATCACGTCCAGCAGCAGCAATTCGCCGCCGTCACGCTTGTTGCCGGCCAGGGTATCGGCCTGGATCGCAGCACCAATGGCGACCACTTGATCCGGGTCGATTTCAGTCAGGGGCTGCCGGCCAAAGGCTTCGGCGACGGCTTCGCGTACGCGGGGAACGCGAGTCGAACCACCGACCATGACCACGGCATGCACATCTTCCAGTTCGATACCGGAATCGCGAACAGCGCGGCGGCAGGCTTTCAGACTGCGCGCAACCATCGGCTCGATCAGCGCATTGAACGCTTGGCGGGTCAGCTCGGCTTTCCAGTCGCCATACGTGACTTCGACAGCCGCAGCACCGGTCAGCGCTTCTTTTGCGGCACAGGCGGTTTGCAGCAAATTGCGTTGCGCGCCCGGATCGAGATCGGCGGACAAGCCGGCGCTCTCGATGATCCAGCCAGCGATGGCATGGTCGAAGTCATCGCCGCCCAGGGCACTGTCGCCGCCAGTGGCCAGCACTTCGAAAACACCGCCGGTCAGGCGCAGAATCGAAATATCGAAGGTACCGCCGCCCAGGTCGTAAATGGCGACCAGGCCTTCGGCATGCTGGTCCAGGCCGTAAGCCACAGCGGCTGCGGTCGGCTCGTTGAGCAAACGCAGCACGTTCAGACCGGCCAGCTTGGCCGCATCCTTGGTCGCTTGACGCTGCGCATCGTCGAAATAGGCCGGAACGGTGATCACCGCACCGACCAGTTCGCCACCGAGGGTCGCTTCAGCGCGCTGACGCAGGACCTTGAGGATATCGGCGGAGACTTCGACCGGGCTTTTCGGGCCCTGGATCGTGTCGATGAACGGCATGTGCGACTCGCCGCCGACAAAGCGGTACGGCAGCTGGTCGCCCAATTGCTTGACGTCGGACAGACCACGACCCATCAAGCGCTTGACCGACAGCACAGTGTTCAGGGGATCGGTAGCGGCCGCCAGTTTGGCGGACTCGCCCACTTCGACGCGATCAGCGTGATAGCGCACGGCAGACGGCAGGATGACCCGCCCCTCTGCGTCGGCAAGCGGCTCGGAAAGACCACTGCGCAATGCAGCGACCAGCGAATTGGTAGTGCCCAAGTCGATCCCCACAGCCAGACGACGCTGGTGCGGTTGAGGACTTTGGCCGGGTTCGGCGATCTGCAGTAGGGCCATCGTTATCAGGACTTATCTGTATATCAGGCGTGCGACCGGAGCGGCACTGGGTTAATCGTCGAGGCGCTCTTCCAGCTGGCGCACTTCGTAGGTGAGCTTGTCGAGGAACTGCATGCGCCGCATCAGGCGTTCGGCCTGTTCACGTTGCGCGGCATCGTTCCAGCAAGCCGAGAAGCGTTGGTTCAGTTCATCCTGGGCAGCTTTCAGGCGACGCTTGAAGACGGCAACCCCATTGAGGTCGGCGCTGTCCTGCAGGTCTTCGAGCTCTTCACGCAACTCCATCTGTTGCAGAAGAAACTCCGGATCATGCACCGTGACCTCCAGCGGCAGCTCGCCACCATTCAAGGCGAGCAGGTAACGCGCGCGCTTGGGCGGATTCTTGAGCGTCTGGTAGGCCTCGTTGAGGCTCGCGGATTGCTCTAGCGCCAGCCGCTGCTCACGCTCGGAAGCATCAGCGAAACGGTCCGGATGAACGCTGCGCGCCAACTCACGGTAGCGCGTAGCCAGCTGATCGAGGTCCAGATCGAAACTCGGTTGCAGCTCAAATAAAGCGAAGTGACAAGGAGTACCCACGGCAAGCCTCAGATGTTGAAGCTTTCGCCGCAGCCACATTCACCGCGTACGTTGGGGTTGTTGAACTTGAAGCCTTCGTTCAACCCTTCCTTGACGAAATCGAGCTCGGTGCCGTCCAGATAGGCCAGGCTTTTCGGGTCGATGATCACTTTTTCGCCGTGACTTTCGAACACCTGGTCCTCTGCAACCACCTCGTCGACAAACTCCAGCACGTAGGCAAGGCCGGAACAGCCTGTGGTGCGAACACCCAGACGAATCCCTTCACCTTTGCCGCGCCCGTCGAGGGAGCGCCGCACGTGTCGAGCAGCCGCTTCTGTCATGCTGATAGCCATCGGTGACTCCTTACTCGTCGCCAAAACTCGAAAATCAGATCAAGCCTTTCTTCTGCTTGTAGTCGCGAACGGCCGCTTTGATAGCGTCTTCAGCGAGTACGGAGCAGTGAATTTTCACTGGCGGCAGGGCCAGTTCTTCAGCCAGCTGAGTGTTCTTGATGGTTTCTGCTTCGTCCAGGGTCTTGCCTTTCATCCACTCGGTGGCGAGGGAGCTGGAAGCGATAGCCGAACCGCAGCCATAGGTCTTGAACTTGGCATCTTCGATGATGCCGGCGTCGTTGACCTTGATCTGCAGGCGCATGACGTCGCCGCAAGCCGGCGCGCCGACCATGCCGGTGCCGACATCAGGATCTTCCGCGTCCATCTTGCCGACGTTGCGCGGGTTTTCGTAGTGGTCGATGACCTTTTCGCTGTAAGCCATGATTCTTAATCCTCACTCATCAGAGAGTCGCTCTTTGAGCCCCGTAACCGAAGTTCGCGGGGCCGGTTCGCGGCGACTTGAAATCAGTGTGCCGCCCACTCGATTTTCGAAATGTCGACACCGTCTTTGTACATGTCCCACAGCGGCGACAGAGCGCGCAGCTTGGTAACGGCCTCGCAAACTTTCTGCGCGGCGTAATCGATTTCTTCTTCGGTGGTGAAGCGGCCGAAGGTGAAGCGGATCGAGCTGTGTGCCAGTTCGTCGTTGCGGCCCAGGGCGCGCAGTACGTACGAAGGCTCCAGCGATGCCGAGGTGCAGGCCGAACCGGACGAAACCGCCAGATCCTTGAGCGCCATGATCAGCGACTCGCCTTCAACGTAGTTGAAGCTCAGGTTCAGGTTGTGCGGAACGCGGGCAGTCAGGCTGCCGTTGACGTACAGCTCTTCCAGATGCTCGACCTGCTTGTAGAAACGGTCGCTCAAGGCTTTGATGCGCACGTTCTCGGCAGCCATGTCTTCCTTGGCCACACGGAAAGCTTCACCCATGCCGACGATCTGGTGGGTCGCCAGGGTACCCGAACGCATGCCGCGCTCGTGACCGCCGCCGTGCATGGTCGCTTCGATGCG
>NZ_RCNW01000421.1:24802-110959 GCF_004307605.1 Pseudomonas sp. Sample_24 | reverse complement strand
CCGTCGCTGCCGATGGCTCCGACCGCCTGCAAGGCAACACCGTCGCTGCCGATGGTTCCGACCGCCTGAATGGCAACACCGTCGCCTAAATAAATAGCTACACCGCAACAGCCAAAAAAGCCCGGCCTGATCAGCCGGGCTTTTTCGTGCACGTTGAAAAAGGGACTTTCGCCCATGGCAATTTCCTGCACGAGATCGAGCCCCATCCCATACAAAACAAGGATCAGGCTGATATTCAAAACGAGCGGTAACCGTTGAAATATCGGTTTGGGAACTCAGCCGGGAGACACGCTTTCAACCACCCATCATGCTGCAGTTGACCCTGAACCCCCTCCTCAACCAGAATGCCGGAGGTAGCGCTGATGTAGCTACAAATTAATAATGAGGTTACTGCCATGGGTGCATTACTGAAAACGACTGACGTGCGTTGCCGTATTGATGAGGATTTGAAAGCACGCGCTACCGAAGTTTTGAGTGCGTGCGGCTTGAGCATCAGTGACGCCATGCGTCTTTTTCTTCGTCAGGTTGTCGCGACTCAGGGACTACCGTTTGAAGTTCGCGTCCCTTCCGAGAAAACGGCTCGCGCCATGATGGAAGCACGCGAAATTCGTCAGCGGTTCGACTCGATAGACGAAATGCTGAGGGATGTTGATGGCGAAACCGGAGAAAAAACAAAAACGCGCTGAACTGCCAAAGCAGTGTGCACAGACCTCGGAGTTCAAGAAGTCGTGGGAACGCTACAAGCGTGCCGGCCGACGCAATATGAATGAGGTTCGTCAGGTAATGGTCATGCTTTTCTTGGGAGAGCCGTTACCAGCAAACTACCTTGATCACGCGTTGTCGGGAGATTGGAGCGGTTTTCGAGAATGCCATATGGGTGGTGACTTCTTGCTGATCTATCAGCACACACGCCCCGACCTGCTCACATTTGTCGACCTCGGCAGTCACTCCGAACTGTTCAAATAACGCCGAACACCAGCAAAAAACACCAAGCCTCGATTGATTCGGGGCTTTTTCGTGGGCGGTTTTTAAGCGAACCTATGCCTCCTTTCTGCGGATCTCTCCCATGAGCAAGACCGAAGCGCTGGCCAAAATCATGCTCGGCCCCGTGTTGCTGATGCAGGGTGCGTACACGCGGCGGGTTACGCCGAAACTGCCCGAAGCCGAGGGGGAGCGCCAGGGTATGGCGGGCAGTGGTGAGGTCCTGCGCCTGTTGATACTGGGCGACAGTGCCGCCGCGGGTGTCGGGGCGTCGACCCAGGCCGAGGCCTTGAGCGGGCAACTGGTCAGTCGCTTGGCCAGGGATTACCAGGTGAGATGGAGCCTCTGGGCACGTTCGGGTCTGGACTCGCAGGCGTTACTTGAAATGCTTGAGCAGCAGCCACCGCAGGTCTTTGATGTAGTGCTGCTGTCGATTGGGGTCAACGATGTCACCAGTACACTGACGGTTGATCAGTGGATCGCCCGGCAACAACAGTTATTGGCTGTGCTGCGCGGCCGATTCGCAGCCAGGCAGATCGTGATGTCCCCTGTCCCGCCCATGCATCTGTTTCCTGCGCTGCCGCAACCGCTGCGCTGGTATCTGGGCAATCGGGCGGCGCGTTTCAATACACGCCTGGCGCAACTGGCAAGCCGCGAAGATCACTGTACGATGCTGACAACCGACCTGGCCCCCGTGGCCGGTTCGATGGCGCGGGATGGTTTCCATCCGGGGCCGGCCATCTACAGCCTCTGGGCAGATGACGCCGCGCAGGTCATTGCCCGCCAACTGGGTAAACCCGCATCAGGCAAGCTTTGAACAACAACAAAAAAACAGGAGTTGAATATGTCTGAACTGCAACTGCACCCCAAAGCCGCGGAGTCCTTGAGCCTGTGGCACGCGATGATCCGCACTGGCGATTTGAAATCCTTGCCAACGTTGCTGGATCCGCAAGCGGTGTTCCGTTCACCGATGGCGCACACACCGTATCCGGGCGCGCCGGTGGTATCGATGATCCTCAACACGGTGTCCCAGGTGTTCGAAGACTTTACCTATCACCGTGAACTGGCGACCGCCGACGGCTTGAATGTCATCCTCGAGTTCAGCGCCAGGGTCGGCGAGAAACAGCTCAAGGGCATCGACATGATCCGCTTCAACGAGCAGGGGAAAATCGTCGATTTCGAAGTGATGGTTCGTCCGCTCAGCGGCTTGCAGGCACTGGGTGAAGAAATGGGCCGACGCCTCGGTGCCTATCTGGCCGCCAGCAAGGCCTGATCGCTGCGCAACGCCGGTCGGGCCTTGGGCACCACCTGCAACTCGACCGGCTCACAGAGAAACGCACTGCAGCGCGAACGTAACCAGCGCTGGCCTGAATCCGCGTGCGCTGCTGCGCGCCAGACCATCGACAACTCATGTACCGGCAGGTGCAGCGGTGCCGGCTCAGCCCGCATGCCCGCCACCGATGCCATCGCCTTGGCCACGTAATCCGGCACGATGGCCAGCATGTCGCTTTGCGCCAGCAACCCCGGCAACGCACTGAACTGTGCAACGGTCAACACCACCTTGCGCTGTCGGCCCAGCAGGCTCAGGGCGTGGTCGGTATCATCCGTGGCATTGCCCATGGACGACACCACGACATGCGGGCGCCGACAGAACTCGTCCAGGGCCAACGGTCCAGGCCGAGTGTCAAAACGCAGCAGCGTCGGGCGAATCTGTCGCAGCCCCTTGCGTCGCGCACTGGCCGGCAGGTCGAGGGTATGGCTGATGCCCATGGAGATGTCGCCGTTCACCAGCCTCTGCGACATCTGCTGTTGATCGACCCGAAGCATGATCAATTTGATGTTCGGTGCCTCGATACGCAGCTGGCGCAACAGCCGTGGCAGCAACGCATATTCGACATCGTCGGACAGTCCGATGTGAAACGTCGTATCGCTGGTGCGTGGATCGAACGACTGGCAACGGCTCAGCGCAGCGGCGATGCCGTCCAGCGCCGGCGCCAGGTTGGCAAAGATTTCCTCGGCCCGCGCAGTCGGCTCCATCACCCGCCCGCAACGAATGAACAGCGGGTCATCGAACAACACGCGCAAACGGCCCAGGGCACCGCTGATGGTGGGTTGCCCAAGGAAAAGCTTTTCGCCGACGCGACTGACATTTCGCTCATGCATCATCGTTTCGAAAACCACCAGCAGGTTGATGTCGGCACGACGCAGGTCATTTCTGTTCATGAGGTTCGCTACCCGGCACACGGCCATTGAGTTCGGGAAGGTGCCTGTACAGGTTATGAGTGTGGTGGCGGAACGTCTGTCGTACATGGGGACAAAACAATCATGCATTAGGTGAGTGTGCTGATACTTCGGTATAGCGCCCTGTAAAAAGCGCATTTAAATGAATGACTTGCCTATGCCCAATATAAGCGCCACATGACGCCGTGGCAGGTTTCACGGGTTTTTTGTCCTAACGTGTGGCACGCCCGTGCTTCTAGGATACTGAACCGATTCTCCGCCCCAGCCCGAACAAGAAACCGAGGCGCGCATGATCGAAACGCCCACACAAAAGCCTGCCCCTGAGCGCACGCCGCCCTTTGCAAAAGGAACCTGCAGCAAGATGCTGTTCAACACAGGCCAAAGGACCTCTCGTCTCTTGCTCGGTCTCAGTCTCAAGCCGCTGGAAGCACCCCTGGTGTGGCTGATGGGGTTGATCGTGGCGTCCTGCATATTGATCAACAGCGAAACCCGCACCGACCTGACCACCACCACGCTGTATATCGCGCTGTTGTTGATGGCGATCAACCTGCTGTCGATCAGCGCAGTGATCGTTGTTGCGTTGTTTTGCATGTTGGTGCTGACGACGATGTGCTTGTATCAGGGCGGGTTCCAACACTGGGAAACCGTCACTGATTTGCTGCACAGCCTGGCTGTACTGGCGGCCATTGTCTATCTGGCGCTTCGCAGCAAACGGGTCTCCGACAACCTGCGCCACAAGGAAGTCTATATGGTCGGTGCCCAGCGCCTGACCCAGACCGCTTGCTTTGGCTTTCGCGCCGACCTCGGCAGAATGGGCTGGTCGGAACAGGCGGCCCGGATCCTCGAATACCCAACGGGCACACCGCCCTCGGTGGCGTTGTTCCTGGAGCGAACCCACCCCGATGACCTGCCGCTGGTACTGGCCGGTTTCGACAAGGCTGCGCGTCATGAAACCCTGATCGAGGTCAAACACCGCCTGCTGATGCCCGATGGTCGAATCAAGCATCTGCATTTGTTCGCCACCCCGCTCTTCACCCGAAAAGGCTGTTTCGAGTATCTGGGCGCGCTGATGGACGTGACTGCCAGCAAACAAGCCGAAGAGGCGCTGTGCCGCGCCCAGACCGAATTGGCGCACGTCACCCGCGTGACCACCCTGGGCGAATTGGCGGCGTCCATTGCCCATGAAGTCAATCAGCCGTTGGCGGCGATCACCAGCAGTGCCGAGGCCTGCCGCAATTGGCTGAGCCGGCCGCACCCCGATGTACTCGAAGCGCGTCAGTCACTCGAACGCATCATCGCCAGTTCGAGCCGCGCGAGTGAAATCACCCGTCGGGTCAGGGCGCTGTCGCGCAAGTGCGACCCGTTGCGCCAGAACGAATCGCTCAACGACATCGTCAGCGAAACCCTGAGCCTGGTGCGCTGCGAACTGGCGCATCACAAGATCAATCCGAAAATCGAACTGAACGCATTCGGCGGCCAGGTCAGTGCCGACCGCGTGCAGCTGCAGCAAGTCATCATCAACCTGATCATCAACGCCTGCCAGGCCATGGAGGCAGTCAGTCCTTGCGAACGGGTGCTTTGCATCCGCACCTGGGTCAAGCACAACGAAGTGTTGCTGGAAGTAGCCGATCAAGGCCCGGGCATACCTGCCGACATCTTGCCGCAGTTGTTCACGCCCTTCTTCACCACCAAGGCAAACGGCCTGGGCATGGGCCTTGCCATTTGCCGTTCGATCATCGATTTCCACGAAGGGCGAATCTGGGCCACCAGCGCAACCGGCCAGGGCAGTTCGTTCCTGTTTGCCCTGCCGATACGCGTCGCCAACGATCAGGGTTTCGCTGCGGCCATTTAATACACAGGTATGAGTGCCGTCTGTCGGACTGACAATTAATGTAGCGTCCCTCGCCAGGAACACAGCCCCGGCGGTTGCGCGTCCACCCCTTGGGAATCAGCAATGAACGAACAACATCCACTCAACAAAATTACCCCAGACGAGTCCATGGTTTTCATCGTTGACGACGATGCGCCGCTGCGCGAATCCCTCGGCAGTCTGTTGCGATCGATCGGCCTGCGGGTCGCGTTGTTCGGTTCGGTTGCCGAGTTCATGAAGTACCAGCGACCGGACACGGTCAGTTGCCTGGTGCTGGACGTAAGGTTACAAGGCAGCAGTGGCCTGGACTTTCAAAACGAACTGGCCACTGCCGGCATCAACGTGCCCATTGTGTTCATCACCGGCCATGGCGATATCGCCATGACGGTGCGCGCGATGAAAGCCGGCGCGGTGGATTTTCTGACCAAGCCGTTTCGCGAGCAGGATCTGATCGACGCCGTGTGCGCCGCACACAGCCGGGATAAACAACGTCGCGAGTCCGAGCGCCATGCCGATGAACTACGGGCGCGCCACCAAACCCTCACCGCCCGGGAACAAACGGTTATGGCGCTGGCCGCCTCGGGCTTGATGAACAAACAGATTGCCGGGGAAATCGGCTTGAGCGAAATCACCGTGAAGATCCATCGCGGCCAGGCCATGCGCAAAATGGGTGCGCGGTCCTTTGCCGATCTGGTGCGCATGTCTGAGGTGATCTCGGCCCAGCCCGCAATCAGGTGACTATACCCACGTATGCTGTGCGTCCTTTCGGGACAGCGTATCTTGCAGTGATGGCGCAGAGCCTTTTCAGTGTTCTGCGTTACCAGGCAGGACACCACTATGTGTAATGAGGCAATGATTGCCGTTGTCGATAACGATGAATCCGTTCGAATGGCATTAGACAGTTTATTGCGATCCAGTGGTTATCGGGTTCGTACGTACGGGGGAGCAAAGGAGTTTCTTTTTTCCGAGGATCTTTTAGTGACGTTCTGTTTGATCTCCGACATACAAATGCCGGAAATGGACGGCATCAGCATGTATGAGCAACTGGCGGCCCGAGGCATCCATATACCGGTGATTTTCATAACGGGCAACCCTTATGCACAGCGGCCTCCCGGCCTCGGCGCGAAGAAACCGATTGCCTTTTTCCCCAAGCCTTTTTCCACCGACAAGTTGCTCGCCTGTATCGAAACAGTCCTCAACCGACGCAACTAACTTCAGCCGGTTAATACCTTGGTATAGCCCGCTCATACTTACTCATACTCGCGCTGACCCAATGTAGCAGTGTCAGATTCAAACCGCTCGAATACCATCTGCTGCAGATCAAGCCGAACCGTCTGCGCCGCGTTTTTTTTACCACTACGCGAATGATTGGCCACAGCGGTAGTGCTTACATCGCAACAACTTTCTCCCTCGATTGTTCTTCAGGAGCAAAACAATGAAACAGCAAATTTTGATTATCGGTGCAGGTTTCGGTGGTGTATGGAGCGCATTGAGCGCTGCCCGTCTGCTGGACAAGCACGATCGAAATGACATCGAAATCACCGTGCTGGCTCCTCAAGCTGAACTGCGGATCCGCCCGCGCTTCTACGAGCCCGATGTACACACCATGAAAGCACCGCTGAACGATCTGTTCGATGCCGTGGGCGTGAAATTCGTTCAGGGTTCGGCCGAGGTGATCGACGAGAAAAACAAACAGGTTGGCTACACCAACGTCGCCGGTGTCCAGGGCAAGTTGAGCTACGACCGCCTGGTGCTGGCTGCCGGCAGCAAGCTGATGCGTCCGCCGCTCGAAGGCCTGGAGCATGCGTTCGATGTCGATGAAATCGAATCCGCCACCGAACTGGAAGCGCACATCAAGGCGCTGAAAAACCAGCCGGCCAGTGCTGCGCGCAATACCGTAGTGGTGATCGGCGGTGGTTTCACCGGTATCGAAACCGCCACTGAAATGCCGGCACGCCTGCGTGCCGCGTTGGGTGATGACGCCGACATCCGTGTGGTCGTTCTCGAACGCGCCCCGCAAATCGGTGCCGCTCTTGGCGACGGCATTCGCCCATCCATCGTCGAGGCGTCGGAACATCTGGGCATCGAATGGCTGGTCGGCGCCACCACGGCCTCGGTCGATGCAAACGGTGTGACCCTCACCGATGGCCGTCGCATCGAGTCCAACACAGTGATCTGGACCGTGGGTTTCCGCGCCCACTCGCTGACCGAGCAAGTGCAAGGCACCCGCGATCATCAGGGTCGTCTGCATGTGGATCAGAACCTGAAAGTGCGCGGGCACGCCGATGTCTTCGCCAGTGGTGACGTGGCCTATGCCGCCACCGATGATCAGGGCAATTTCGCCGCTATGTCCTGCCAGCACGCGATTGCTTTGGGTCGCTACGCCGGCAACAACGTCGCCGCCGAACTGCTGGGCGTGGAACCGATGGCCTACAGCCAACCCAAGTACGTCACTTGCCTGGACCTGGGCACCTGGGGTGCGGTGTTCACCGAGGGCTGGGATCGCCAGGTGAAATTGGTGAAACAGGAAGCCAAGGAACTCAAGACCCAGATCAACTCCGTGTGGATCTACCCGCCGGCGGCAGATCGTGCCACCGCGCTGGCCGCGGCTGATCCATTGATTCCAGTGGCCTGACGCCAAGCCGCAGGTGATCGATATGTATGCTTTTTTCGAAGATCCGTATCGGGTACTGAGGCTGTCCCATGTACTGCTGATCGGTGGGTTGTTCGCGCTGCTCATCGGCGCCGTTCTGGCTTACGGCTATGACGTGTATCTGTCACTGCCCGGCCTGGTGATGGCCCATGCCTTGACGATACTCGGTCCGACAGCCATCAAGCTGGGTTATGTCATGCGCTTGCTGTCTTTCAATCGGCTGCGACAAAACCCGCTGACAACGCTGCAGGGTTTCACCGGGTGAAGTGAAGTTAAACGCCCGTATCCCGGCCAGCCCACTCCTTGCTGGACCGGGACATTTCCCAAGCGCCCGCCACTGGTTTTTCTGGCGGGCGTTTTTTATCACGTCAGCTCTACCGCAATTCCCGATGAACATTTGCTCCAAAGGACAACTGAACAGCCCATTTCAGTAGTGCTTTTGCACAACAACACCAACGCCCCTCACTAAGAGTTTGCCCGGCATCACTGATGCCCTGCGAGTTGCCGTTCGATAGCAAAAACCCGGAAGAACAAATGTCTATCATTAAACGTTGCAAGAAACTTTTTTTTTCAGATGCCTTGGCCTGGCTGGCTGCCATTGCGGTCGGCAGCATGATCTTTATTACCAACTCTTACCTTGAGCTGGATGTTGCGCCGACACTGTTCTACATCACGCTGGTGTTCATGTCGGCGAACTTCTTTCCTGTTCCGGTTTTCCTCGCCGTCGCTTTCGGTTGCGTGGCCATCCTGAGCGCCACCTTCGTCGTCGAAGAAGGCTACCGCGATCACCGGATGATCGCCGGGTTCGTGCGCTGCCTGATCGCACTGACCACCATCACCTTGCTGGCGCTGCGCAGCAAGCGCGCGACCGAGACGTTGCGTCGCAAAGAAGCGTTCTTTCTGGGTGCAGAAAAACTCAGTCACACCGGCAGTGTCGGTTTTGCCATCGATGACGAGGTGATCGTGTCGTGGTCGGATGAAGCCTCGCGCATTTTCGAGTACCCACTGGGCGAAACGCCAACGCTGGCGATGGCCCGCGAGCGCACACATCCTGATGACCTGGCGATTTTCGACAGTGTCCTGGAACAGGCTGCCCGCCAGAAAAGCCTGATTGAAGTGGAGCACCGGCTGGTCATGCCCGATGGCCGGATCAAGCATGTGCAGATGATCGCCAACCCACTGTTCAAGCATGGCAGGCGCATTGAGTACGTCGGTGCCTTGATGGATGTGACCGGGTCAAGACACTCCGAAGAAGCGCTGTTGCACACCCAGGCCAAACTCGCTCACGTGACGCGGGTGACCTCCATGGGTGAATTGGCCGCGTCCATTGCCCATGAAATCAATCAACCGCTGGCGGCGGTGATCACCAGCGGTGAATCCTGCAAGCGCTGGATCAACCGCCCCGAGCCGAACCTCGAAGAAGCTCGCCGCTCACTGGACCGGATCATTCAGAATTCAGCCAGGGTGTCCGATGTCATCACCTGCATTCGGGCGCTGTCGCGCCAGAGTGAAGTGCAGCGCCAGACCGAAGTGTTCGACGATATAGTCAGTGACTCACTGACGCTCATGCAACATGACATCTGCAACCATCAGGTTCGTCCACTCGCACAGCTGGGTGCCCCCGGCGCGCACATCCACGGTGACCGGATACAACTGCAGCAAGTGATCATCAATCTGATCATCAATGCCTGCCAGGCCATGGCCAATGTGCATGACCGGGCACGAACGCTGCGGATTCAAACGTCGGTCCAGGATAACGAAGCGCTGCTTGAAATCGCCGATTCCGGCACCGGCATTGCCGAAGACATTCTGCCATCGCTGTTCGATCCGTTCTTCACCACCAAACCCACCGGCCTGGGGATGGGCCTCTCGATTTGCCGCTCGATCATTGAATTTCATGGTGGGCGCATCTGGGTGTCCAGCGAAGTGGGAGTGGGCACGCAGTTTCTGTTTGCGATTCCGCTGACGTCCCCGAATCACGATGAATAACCTTCATCCACACATGCCGCCATGCGGCGCTTTGGAGAACTCGCTGTGTCTATCAATGCAACAAGCTCGCATCCTGATCATGCCCAACCGCGCACCATCGTGTTCGTGGCCTACCCGCAAATGGGTCTGCTGGACCTGACTGGTGCCCAGACAGTGTTCTGGGTGGCCAACAAAGCCATGACTGAACGCGGGCTCCCCGGCTATGCGCTGCATACCGCCAGCCTCACCGGTGGCGAAATCCAGTCGGCCGAAGGCCTGGTGGTGCAAAGCCGGAAGCTGAGCGACTTTGACAATAATCCGGTCGATACCCTGATCGTCCCCGGCTCCCCGAGCATTCGCCAGATCCTTGCCGAAAGTACGGCGCTGGTGGACTGGCTGCGCCAGGCTTCAGCCACGGCCACGCGCACGGCGTCGGTGTGCAGCGGCACATTCTTGCTGGCCCAGGCCGGTTTGCTCGATGGCCGGCGGGCCGCGACCCATTGGGTGATGGCCGAATGGTTCGAGCGCCTGTACCCCCAGGTCGAACTGGATCAGGAAGCGATCTTCGTGCAGCAACAGTCGGTGTGGACCTCCGCCGGCATCAGTGCCGGGATCGATCTGGCCTTGGCGCTCGTGGAGGCTGACGGGGGGCGCGAAGTCGCGATGCAGGTCGCGCGACACATGGTGGTGTATTACCGCCGACCAGACAATCAGGAGCACTGGGGCGCATTGCTGCAATCGCAATTCCAATGCTGACGCCCATACCCAGGTATGACGACTGTAGCCCCATGTGCTACGCCACTGTCTTGAGGTAGGAGTGTTGTCAGGCGTGTATCGATTTACGCTGGGCACCTTGAATGAATCAACTCATCGCGCCGACGCGCTGACCCGGGGACGGTTGTCATGAACGCACTGCAAAAGCTGTACATCGTCAGTCATCCGCTGCGCATCAGTCGCTATGGTGCGCATACGTCGCTGTCCACTTGCGAGCGAGTGGAGATCATCGACGCGTTGACGCAAACCCTCAACACCACGCTGGGCATTCTTGCGCAGCTCAAACGGGGTCAGCAGACAGTACGAAACGTCAGTTTCCTGCCGGTGCAACAGCTGTTCCATCGCTTGGTACGCGTCAACGCCGATTACGCCGAATTCCTTGCCGACGGCATCACTGACCTCGGCGGATACGTTGAAACTGCGGCGCTCTACAGCCTGAATGACAGTCGTGAATCACAGTGTTTTGCCGACTGCCTGACCGGGATTTGTCAGGGTACGCGCCGCCTGCGAGCCTTTGATGCCTTGCTGCGCGACTGCTGCGACAGCGCTATCGAAAACAAGGACACCGCCAGCAAACGATTCTTTGAAGAGTGCGCACGGCACAACGCGCGTTTCCTGTCGCTGCTCGAGGACAACCTGGCCCGGGAACAGCCGTACTGAGAACGCTGCTGTATTTATCTAAAATCAACCAACAAACATACCCAAGTATACTATTCCGCTTTTTTTGAGCGCGTATCTTGCAAGTATGGCGGGCGCCACTTAGCGCCACTCGCAATGACGCAAGGTTTCCACATGTTCAACTCAGCTATTATTTCAGTTGTTGATGATGACGAACTAATTCTTATCTCGCTGGACAGTTTATTGCGTTCTTACGGTTACACGGTAAACACCTACAACAGCGCCTACGCGTTTCTTGAATCCAGCGGCCCCGAGCAGACCGACTGCCTGATCTCCGACATTCAGATGCCCGGTATGTGCGGGGTACAGCTGTACGAAACGCTGGCGGCCCGAAACACCCATATCCCAACGCTTTTCATTACCGGAAAGCCTGGCCTGCCACCGCAGTTCAGCGCCAGCGTGCGAAAACCCGAAGGATATTTTGCCAAGCCTTTCAATACCGATGCATTGCTGGCGTGTATCGACAGGGTGCTTAAGCGCCAGGTTCGATGCTGACCGCCTGGCCAATAATTCTTAACACCTTGGTATAACAAACTCAGACTCAAGCAGGCACTTTTTTGCCGTTTGCAAAGCTGCGCTGCAACACCGAAACAAATAACATTTTCATTATCAGTTTCTGTTTAGTTAAAACTTTGATTCTTCCTGCTCAACTAAAACCTCAACGTGAAGAACCGTGACATGCCAAAAAACAAACTGACCTCGATCAACGGCGCTCCCGTCGTCGACAACTTCAATATCCAGACCGCCGGCCCTCGCGGCCCAGCGTTGCTGCAGGACGTCTGGCTGTTGGAAAAACTCGCCCACTTCGACCGCGAAGTCATTCCCGAGCGACGTATGCACGCCAAAGGTTCCGGCGCCTACGGCACCTTCACCGTAACCCACGACATCACGCGCTACACCAAGGCCCGCCTGTTTTCGCAGGTGGGCAAACAAACGCCGATCTTTACCCGCTTCTCGACGGTTGCCGGTGAGCGCGGCGCGGCGGATGCCGAACGCGACATTCGTGGTTTTGCCCTGAAGTTCTACACCGACCAAGGCAACTGGGATTTGGTCGGCAACAACACCCCGGTGTTTTTCTTTCGCGACCCATTGCGCTTCCCGGACCTCAACCACGCGGTCAAGCGCGACCCGCGCACCGGCATGCGCAATGCGCAAAGCAACTGGGATTTCTGGACGTCATTGCCCGAAGCCTTGCATCAGGTGACCATCGTCATGAGCCAGCGTGGCATTCCGCGCAGCTACCGGCACATGCATGGTTTCGGTAGCCATACGTTCAGCCTGATCAACGCCAACAACGAACGGCATTGGGTCAAGTTCACCTTCAAATCCCAACAAGGCATCGACAATCTGAGTGACGAACAGGCTCAGGACCTGATCGGCCGCGACCGCGAAAGCCACCACCGGGATCTGTTCGACAGCATCGAAGCGGGCGACTTTCCACGCTGGACGTTCTACATCCAGGTCATGACCGAGGACCAGGCCCATGATCACGGCGTCAACCCGTTCGACCTGACCAAGGTCTGGCCGCACAAAGACTACCCGTTGATCGAGGTGGGTTACTTCGAGCTCAACCGCAACCCGGAAAACGTCTTCGCCGAAGTCGAACAAGCCGCGTTCTCGCCGTCGAACGTCGTACCCGGCATCGGCTTCTCACCCGACCGGATGCTGCAAGCGCGGTTGTTTGCCTACGGCGATGCCGCGCGTTATCGCCTGGGGGTCAATCACCACCAGATCCCGGTCAACGCCGCCCGTTGCCCGGTGCACAGCTTTCATCGCGACGGCGCCATGCGCGTGGACGGTAACTACGGCGGTCAATTGGCGTACGTACCCAACAGCGATGGTCAATGGGCCGATCAACCGGACTGGCGCGAACCGCCGCTGAAGATTTCCGGCGCTGCCGGGCATTGGGATCATCGCGTGGACGAAGATCACTTCGAACAGCCCGGCAACCTGTTCCGTCTGATGTCCGAGTCGGAGAAACAAGCGCTGTTCGACAACACCGCGCGCTCGCTCAGTGGCGTCTCTCAGGAAGTGCAGCAACGGCATATCGCCCATTGCACCCTGGCCGATCCGTTTTATGGCGCCGGGGTTTCCCGAGCATTGGCCGAACTCGACCGGTAAAGCCCAGACCCTGCAGGAGCGAGCCTGCTCGCGATTGCGGAGTGTCAGTCACTTTAAAGGTGACTGGTACACGGCAATCGAGAGCAGGCTCGCTCCTGCAGGTTTATCGCTACAGTTGAAGATATCGACCCAGAGACCGGGCTTCGGCGTGTACGCAAACGGAGCGTTGATGGCATCATCCCCCGTCAGATCGACAGAGGAAGCGTCCTGATGCACTCCAAATCAATGCCGGCGTGCGCCGATGTGCGCCCGTGCCAGCCGCCCGGAATCACCCAATGACGGCCATCGTTCGGCCAAGGCCGATGCTGATTTCCCTGGGACTGTTATTGCTGCTGGTGTTCTGGTTGTCGCTGGCCCTCGGGCCGGTCAGCCTGCCGTTGGGCGATACCTTGCTTGCCGGCCTGCGTCTGCTTGGCCTGCCAGTGAATGGCGATGACACGCAACAGGCGCAGCTGATCCTCGGTCAGATCCGCCTGCCACGCAGCTTGCTCGGCATCGCGGTCGGTTCGGTACTGGCGTTGTCGGGCGTGGCGATGCAGGGGTTGTTCCGCAATCCGTTGGCGGACCCGGGCCTGGTGGGAGTGTCTGGCGGTGCGGCGCTCGGCGCGGCTTTCGCCATCGTTGGTGGCAGCATGCTGGGTGGTTTGTCGCCGGCCACCGAACCGTATCTGCTGTCGATATGCGCTTTCGCCGGTGGCTTGATCGTCACGGCGGTGGTGTATCGCTTCGGCCGCAGCAATGGCCAGACCAACGTCGCCACCATGTTGTTGGCGGGGGTGGCGATGACCGCCATGGCCGGTGCAGGTGTCGGCTTGTTCACTTACCTGGCCGACGACGCCACGCTACGCACCCTGACCTTCTGGAACCTGGGCAGCCTCAACGGCGCCAGTTACCCGCGCTTGTGGCCGTTGCTGATCGTGGCAGTGGGCGTGGCGTTGTGGCTGCCACGGCGCGCGGCAGCACTCAATGCGATGTTGCTCGGCGAATCGGAAGCCCGGCACCTGGGTTTCAATGTCGAGCGAATCAAACTCGAACTGGTGCTGTGCACGGCGCTGGGTGTGGGTGCCGCCGTGGCGGCGGCAGGCCTGATCGGTTTTATCGGCCTGGTGGTGCCGCACCTGATGCGCCTGCTGGTCGGCCCGGATCATCGGGTTTTGTTACCGGCCTCGTTGCTGGCCGGTGCCAGCCTGCTGTTGTTGGCCGATCTGGTCGCCCGACTGCTGCTGGCGCCAGCCGAATTGCCGATCGGTATCGTCACGGCGCTCATCGGCGCGCCCTTCTTCCTTTACCTGCTGGTGCGAGGGCGTGCCTGATGCTGCGGGCAAACAATTTGCTGGTCCGACGCGGCAGCCGCACCGTGCTGGCCGACATCGATATCGACTTGCGTCCGGGTCAAGTACTTGGCGTATTGGGGCCTAACGGCGCGGGCAAAAGCACCCTGCTCGGCGCCCTTTGCGATGAGTTGCCGATCAGCGCAGGCACGGTCAGCCTTGACGGGCGCAAACTCGCTGACTGGCCGGGCCAGGAGCGGGCCAGACGCCTGGCTGTGTTGCCGCAGAGTTCGAGCCTGAACTTCGCTTTCTCGGTCAATGAAGTGGTGGGCATGGGCCGTCTGCCCCATGCCAGCGGACGTGTGCGCGATGCGCAAATTGTCGCCGAAGCCCTGAGTGCCGCCGACGCCTTGCACCTGGCCGGGCGCAGTTATCTGGCGTTGTCCGGTGGCGAGCGCCAGCGTGTGCATCTGGCACGGGTGCTCGCGCAACTGTGGCCGGGCGCCGAGGGGCAGATTCTGTTACTCGACGAGCCGACCTCGATGCTCGACCCGCTGCACCAGCACACCCTCCTGCAAGCGGTGCGCGATTTTGCCGGACGCGGTGCGGCTGTGCTGGTGATCCTGCACGATCTCAACCTGGCGGCACGTTATTGCGATCAATTGCTGCTGTTGCAAGACGGTCGTCCACACGCCTGCGGCCCACCGGATGAAGTATTGACCGCTCAAGCGCTGGAAGCGGTGTACGGGCTGCAAGTGCTGATTCACCGACACCCGGAACGCGGCCACCCTTTGATTATCGCGCGCTGATTCCCCGGCGTGCGAAAGGCCATGTCTGATGAGGAAAACCGATGCGCATTCTGCTGTTATGCCTGGTCAGTCTGCTGGCTGCCTGCCAATCCCATTCCGTCACTGCCCCACCCGCGCCGATCGCCCCGCAAGGTCGCGATCACGCTGACCACCGGGTGATCCGTGAACTCGCCACCGGCCGCACCCTCACCCCGCAAGCGCTGGTCGAACGCCTGGCGGCTGCGCCACGGGTGCTGGTCGGTGAACAACACGACAATCCTGATCACCATGCCCTGCAACTGTGGCTGCTGCGCCAACTGGCGGCGCGGCGTCCGCAAGGCAGTCTGCTGATGGAAATGCTCAACCCCGATCAACAGGCGAAAGTCGACGCCGCGCAGGCCGATACCCGCGCCGGTCAGCCACCGGCCAATGTCTATCAGGCGCTTTCCTGGCAAGCCAATTGGGATTGGAGTGTTTACGGTGCCGTGGTGACTTACGCCCTAAGCCAGCCCTACCCGCTGCTGTCGGCCAACCTTGACCGCGCGCAGATTATGCAGATTTACCAACAGCGACCGACGCTCAGCGGCGAAGCGTCCACCACGCAACAGGTACAAGCGACCTTGCTGGAGGACATCCGGGAATCCCATTGCGGACTTCTGCCCGAATCACAGATGCCGGCAATGCTGGTGGTACAGCAACAGCGTGACCGTCACATGGCAGAACGCCTGTCAACGGCACCGACGCCTGCACTGTTACTGGCCGGCGCGTTTCATGTGCGCAAGGATCTCGGTGTGCCATTGCACCTCAAAGACCTCGGTGCCGGCAAAGGTAACGCGGTGCTGGTGCTGGCCGAAGCAGGCAAGGCTGTGACAGCAGAAAGCGCGGATTATGTGTGGTACACCGCCGCGCAACCGGAGCAGGATCACTGCGCGAGCTTGCGTGGCGGCACGTCATCGACAATGCAGCGATAACGTGCCGCGTAAAGTTGTGGAGAGTTTGATTAGTCCATCACCTGGAAGGATCTTTTCGGCCGTGCGCCAGTAAAACCTCACAGGCCCAACCGAAACTGCTTCGGCGTAATCCCGAACCGCTTGCGAAACGCCCGAATGAAATTACTCGGTTGCCGATACCCAAGCCGTTCGGCAATCCGCTCGATGGGCTGGTCCCCCGCCGTCAGCCAATGCCGCGCCAACTCCAGACTGTCACCGCGAACGTGCTGTGAAGCTTCAGTCTGCCAGTGGCGCAACATGCTCTGATGCAAAAACGGATTAGCCCCCAGCAATGGTTCATCGAGACTGGCCAGCGGCAGGCTCAGGCACGGATGGGGTCCGCGCTTCACGTCAACCCCGACACCGCGCAACCACTCGCCAGCCGCCTGCTCGGACGTCAGGGTCACTGCGCAAAAAACCTCACCCGGTGCCCGCCCCAGTCGTCGGGCGATGTTGCGCACCAGGCTCAACGTCGCCGCATCCAGCCCAAAAAAATGTGGTAGCCGGTAAACGCTGCGCAAGTGCAGATGGGCCTGCCCATCGACTTGCTCAAGTTGCGCCTGAACATAATTGGTCACTCGGGGCAGAAACTCGGTGAAGCACAGCAGACTGGCGCGCAGGGTCGCGGCGGAATCGAGCAGAATGTTCAAGCCTTGCAGGGTGGTGGTGGCCATGCCGTTGACCAGTTCACAGCCGAATGTTGCGCTTGCACCCAGCCGCTCGCATTCACTCCACAACTCCTCGACCAGGTGCGCCGGCACCTGTGAACCTTGCCCGTCCAGTAACGAAAGGCAGATACCGGCCCGCTTGAGCAACTGATCACGACACAGCCCTGACTGCTGGGCGTGACTGAGGATGGTGCGGGTGAAGGCGCTGGAAATGAACGGTTGACTGGTCATGGCACGCTACAACGAAAGACAGGCGTGTACTTATGCCAGCCTCTGTGATATCGATCCAATGCATTAAAAGTATCTACGCAATGCAGGAGACGCATGATGGATCTACGCCAGCTTCGCCATCTGGTTGCACTGGCCGACTACCGCAGCTTTGGCCGCGCAGCCGAGGCGATCAACCTTAGCCAGCCGGCCTTCAGTCGCAGCATCCAGACCCTCGAACGGGACCTCGATTGCCTGTTGGTGGAACGCAGCAGTCGCGAATTCCGTCTGACCGGTCAAGGCGAATTGGTGCTGCAACATGCTCGCCGCTTGCTCGCCGGCAGTCAGGCCTTGCACAACGAACTTACCCAGTACAACGGCCTGACCGGCGGCGAGTTGCGTTTCGGTTGCGGCCCCTATCCGGCTCAATTATTGGTACCCGAAGCCCTGGCAGAATTTATCCAGGCCCATCCGGCGATCCGCATCAGTTTCCATCAGGGCGATTGGCAACAACTGGCGTTGTGGTTGCGTGAGCAACAGATCGAATTCCTGGTGGCCGATGCGCGCTATTTCACCGGTGATCCGCAATACCACGTGCAACTGTTGCGACCGCGGCGCGGGCGTTTTTTCTGTCGTATCGGTCATCCCCTGGCCAAGCGCAAAAACCTGTCCTTGCGCGCCCTGCTCGATTACGCCGTCGTGGGCACCCGCATTCCGCCGATGATCCGCAAAATCCTCGCCGACGCCCAGGGCGAGCCGGACTTCAACCCCACTGTCGAATGCGCTCAATTCGATGCCATCTGCCGCGTGGTGAGACGCTCCGATGCGGTAGGCATCGCTACCATGGAAGCGCTCGCCGAACAGGTCGAACAAGGGTTGATACAGCTTCTGGAATTTGTCGATGCGCCCAGTGATGACCCTGGTCTGCTTCTGCATTACGGCATCGTCAGTCGCGTCGGCTATTCCCTGACACCCGCAGCGCTGGCAATGATGGAGGCAATAGTGCGGGTCGATGAGCGTTTGCTGGCAGCGACCTCGATGTAAACCCGGTGGGGGCCAGCAGGCTGACTCCTAGGATTTCGGGGCGCGGCATCAGGCCCGGCGTGCCAATGCTTGCACCGAACGAGGTTCACCCAGAGCCCGCAGCAGGCAATGCATCGCTTCCTCACGACTGCGCTCGAAGCGATAGCGCGCTTCGATGTACAGCGCCAGTTTCAACTCCACCGGCTCCTCAAACGGCAACGGCACATGTTGCAACCCCAATGCACCGGCAACCCGGCTCGGCAGGCTCATGCCGAACGGATGCCGGTCGGCCATCACTTTCGCCGCCAGCGTGCTTTGGGTGCTTACCGCCAGTGTACGGCGCAGCCCCTTCAGGCCGAGTTGCAAATCCACCGGGCTGAGCCCGTCGCGGCGGCTGGATATCTGGATCTGCGGTTGCTGCAAATAGGCTTGCAAGGTACTCGGCGGCTCCTTCAACGCGGCGCCGTAAGCGAACACATAACGATCGGCGGGCAATACCTGTTTATGCAAGCCGGCCAACCCGGCCAGGGGTTGGTCGAGGTCGATCAGGATGTCCAGTTTGCCGCTCGACAGTTCCTGCAAGGCATCGCGTCGACGTGGCTGGAAGTAGCGGACCTGCCAGTCGGCGTGGGGCGATTCGAGCAAGGCATCGAGCAAAACCGGTTGCAGGCAATCCAGGCAACTGATGCGCAACAGCGGATTGTTCTGCCGTGCGGCGGGAATCATCCGCAAGCCGTCGCGCAGGGATTCCAATGCAGCGCGCACGTAATCGGCCAGGCGATGGGCGACCAGCGTCGGGGTCACGCCCAGGCGACTCTTGATGAACAGCGGGTCGCCGCATAACTCGCGCAGGCGGCGCAATGCGTTGCTCATGGCCGGTTGCGACAGGCACATCACTTCGGCGGCGCGGGTGACACTGCGCTGCTGGTAGATTGCATCGAAGGCGAGCAGCAGGTTCAGGTCGAGCTGGCGTAAATCAAGCATGGTCTTGCTCCGGCAAATCGCTTAACGTCGCGCAGCCTAACCAGTGTTTCGCCAGACGCCGTGAGCCCTACATGACAAAAAGCGATCAGGCATCGTGCAAGCAACCTTTGCCCAATGCGTTCTATGCCCCGACCTTGCTGCCGGCCATCGAGGAGTTGCTGGCCCGCGGGGTTGCCCGCGACCGTATCGAAGCGCTGTTCCGGCGCAGCCTGTTCGAATTGCGCACGCCGTTCATGCGCGTGCCACTCTTCCTGTCGCGGCGTTTCTGGGCGTTTGCGCAAGAACAGACCGGCGACCCGTTGATCGGTCTGGCGGCAGGCCGGCGCTTTGTTTCCACCGCCACCAATGGTCTGACCTATCTGTTCGACGTGGCCGCGACGCTGGACAGCGCGTGCGAGTATTTCGTGCGCTTCTTCCCGTTTTTCAATGGGCACTTCGAGGCACGGATTGTGCGCGGCGAACACGATGTACAGCTGCAATTGCTCGAACGTGGCAGCGTCAGGATCAGTGCGCCGAGCGCCGATTACATCCTCATCAGCCTGTGCAGCATGCTGCGGCGCAAATTTTTGGCCAGCGGCCTTGAACGCGACCCGATCCTTGGCGTCGATCTGGCGTGTGCCTGCACGAACAGCCCTGAACTGCATGAGCAGGCGTTCCGCGTACCGGTAGGCTGGGGGGCACCACAGCATGGGATCCGTCTCGATTCCGAGCTGTTCGTCACGGCGCTGACACCTGGCAATCATGAACTGGAAAACACCCTGATCGATTTGCTGGAGCAAACCCGTCGCAACAGCGAACCGACCTTGCTGGAGCAAGTGAGCGATCACCTGATCGCCGACCTCGCCAATGCCAACTGGCAACAGTTCTGCTGTGCTCGGCATTTGCTTGAGCGCACGGCGGCACGACGCTTGAAGGCGTTGGGCTGGAGTTTTTCAGAATTGCTGGATGAGTATCGCCGCTGCCGGGCCGAGGACTATTTGCAGGGCGCGGACCTGGAACTGGTGGAGATTTCCGACCGACTCGGTTACAGCGATGTGCAGAGTTTCAACCGTGCCTGTCTGCGCTGGTTCGGGTGTGCGCCGGGGGTGTATCGGGCCAAGTGGGCGCCGTCAGTTCTGGGTTGAATGAACTGGCCCCATCGCGAGCAGGCTCGCTCCCACAGGGTTATCGGGTGTACACAACACCTGAGTTAAACCCGATGGGCAAGCCCGCGATGAGGCCAGACCAAACAATACAAATCCTACTGCCCCGCCGCCAAGCTGGTAGCCGCCTGCTCCGGCGTCACAATGCTGTTCAGATCGATATGCTTCCACTCGGGCTTGGCCCCCAGCCGCGCATTGAACCGATAGTTGAACGTGAACTCATCGCCGGTCGCCACGCTCAGCGGCTTGCCATACACCGCCTCCACGCCCGCCAGGTCGTAGCCCATCAACTGCAACAAGGTCGGGAAAATGTTGTAGTGACTCGAACGATCCTTGTTGGCGGCCAGTTGTGCCTGCCAATCGAGGGTTTTCAAACCGCTGCCCTGGATCACCACCAGCGGAACCAGCCCTTCCTCTTCCACCGGGTCGCCACCGCAATGGGTGTTCAAGCCGGGATTGCCCCGTTCATGCAAATCCTGTCCGTGATCGGAGGTGTAGATCAGCAGCGCGTTGTTCAAGTTGGCCTGGGCAAACACCCGTGAGAAAAACTCGCCGACGTTCCACAACAAGGTGTTTTTGTAAGCATTGCGATACAGCAACCAGTCATCAGGCTGGCCGTTAAAGCCATTGCGTTCACCGGTGTCGGCCACTTCGGTGAACTGTCCGCGAGGCAATGTCGGGCGGTAGGCCATGTACGCGTCCGGGTATTTATCGTGCACCGGGAAATGCGCGCCGACCTTGTTCATCACCACCAACTGCGGCTTGTCGTCGTTGAGCAGTTCGATCAGTTTCGCCGCTGCGGCCATGTCGCGCTCGCGCACACTGGTCTGGTCGAATTGCACGAATTCGTCGATGTCTTTTTTCTCGGTTTCGTTCATCAGATTCTGCAGATTGCCGCCGGTGCGCTGGGCGTCGATGTAGACCGTACGCAAACCAGCGTTTTTCGCATACTGCCAAATAGACGGCTGCGTGGTGTTGATGCGCATGTAATCGGCGCGGGTTCCGCCATAACGCAAGGTGATGTTGGTGTCGGCGCTGCAGTTGGCGATCGCGGCTGCGTACCCGTAGTTGAAGATGTCGACCCCGGGTCGCGGCTGCTTGAGGTTGCTGTGCACGCCAAACGGCGCGTTGATGTCCAGGTAATTGCCGGAAATGCTCTCGTCGATGATCAGCACAATGTCGTGGCTCACCGCTTGATCGACGCGCGCCAGGCTCACCGGTTCGCGCGGGCCAACGGTGTTGTGCAGGGATTCATAGGCAAACAGGTTCAAGTAAGCCAGAGGCGTGTACATCTGTGGCAGCCCCCGTGCGCCCTCGCCCGCGCGCACGAACAGCACCGCGCTGAGCAGCAGCACCGCCATCAACGGTGCCGCCACCAACACCGCCCCGGGAACAGGCCAGCGCCGACGTGGCTTCAAACCGATACCGAGCAGCAGCGGCAAACCACCCAGCACACCACTGATGATCGCATCGCGGTACTGGATGAGCGCTTCCTGGATAAAACCACCGGAATACACCATCGAGACAAAGCTGCTGTATGTCAGGTAATCCGCAGTGACCTGCGTATACACATCAAAGAATAGCGCCGAGGCAAAGAGGCCGAGAGCGAACAAATATCGAATAATTGTTTGTCGAATATAAGCCGACATGAACAGTGCAACTGTCAATACAACGAACATTCCCGCGAACAGAACTAATGGATAACTGATTCCGATCGCACTGATACGCCCAAAGTAATAGTCGTAATGGGTGATCAAATAGACAGCTATGAGTAGTTCTTTGAGATATCGAATCATTGTCTTTCCGGTCTGCATTTACGCCGAAGGTCAATAAGTAGTCGGCCATTTTTTGACACTAGCACCGGGCCATCAAAGCGCAAGAAATGACGTAAAAGAGATGAAAGCGTCAAAAAAAAATCGTCTCAAATCTGACACACTCAAGTGCCTACAAGCCTTGTAATTCAAGCCTTACGACCGTTTATCGCTTTCCTTGAATTAGTTTCCGTCGCTCAAATTCGCGGTAAACCCAACTGCCACAAGCCTTTGATGGCAATTGGCCCCCCAAAACTGGGGATGTCTTACTCTTTTAACATGTCATTTTGCTGACACGCTTTTCCAAGGCTGGGCTATACCCCTTTTGACAGTCTCATTTCTGATCTTTCCACCGTCTTACGAGGCACGCCAATATGGACGTGAGCGTATTTGGTACGGGCTATGTTGGCCTGATACAAGCAGCGGCACTGGCCGATGTCGGACATCGCGTCTTATGTGTCGACATTGATCCCAATAAGATCAAGCAACTTCAACAAGCCGTACCGCCGATCAGTGAACCGGGACTTTCCGGAACGCTGGAAGAAAACATCAAGGCCGGCCGGTTGCTGTTCTCCACCCAGGCCAGCGACGCGGTCGAGCACGCCGAGCTGATCTTCATCGCCGTCGGTACGCCCGCCGATGAAGACGGTTCCGCCGACCTCAGCCATGTGCTGAACGTGGCCCGGCAGATTGCCAACCACATGGAAGCTGACCGCACCCTGATCATCAAGTCCACGGTGCCGGTCGGCACCGCTGACCAGGTCGCTGCCACTGCCCGCACTGAACTGCAACGCAGGGACAAGGGCGCGCTGACGGTGCGGGTGGTTTCCAACCCCGAGTTTCTCAAGGAAGGCAGTGCGTTGGCCGACTGCATGCGTCCGGACCGGATTATCGTCGGCACCGACGATGACGAGGCCCGCAATCAGATGAGCGAGCTGTACGCGCCCTTCTGCCGCAACCGTGAAAAGCTGATGTTCATGGACAACCGCAGTGCCGAACTGACCAAGTACGCGGCCAACGCAATGCTCGCCACCCGCATCAGTTTCATGAACGAACTGGCCAACCTCACCGAATTGCTCGGCGCCGACATCGAAGCGGTGCGCAAGGGTATCGGTTCGGACCCACGTATCGGCTACCACTTCATTTATCCCGGTTGCGGCTTCGGCGGTTCGTGCTTCCCCAAGGATTTGCGCGCCCTGCTGCATACCGCCGAACACAATGGCATGCCGCTGCGACTGTTGCGCAGCGTCACCGACGTCAATGACAGCCAGCGGCACATTCTGTTCGGCAAACTCAAGGCGCAGTTCCCGCAGGGGCTGGCCGGCAAGTCCATCGCGATCTGGGGCCTGGCGTTCAAACCCAATACCGATGACATGCGCGAAGCACCGAGCCGCTATCTGATGGAAGCCTTGTGGGCCGAAGGCGCCAGCGTGCAGGCCTATGATCCGGAAGCCATGTCCGAATGCCGGCGCATTTATGGCTATCGCAACGACCTGCACCTGTGTGCTACCCGCGACGACACTCTGGAAGATGCCGATGCGCTGGTGATCTGCACCGAGTGGAAGAACTTCCGTGTGGTCGACTTCGACCTGTTGGCGAGCAAGCTGCGTTCGCGGGTGATCATCGACGGACGCAATCTGTATAACCCCGAACACGTCGCGGCGGCCGGCTTGCACTACAGCGGTATCGGCCTGCGTCACGTCGTACCCGAGGCGCCGCGTCCATGAAGATTCTCGTGACCGGAGCCGCCGGCTTCATTGGTGCCCATTGTGTGTTGCGGCTATTGCGCGACGGGCATCAGGTATCCGGGCTCGATAACTTCAACGATTATTACGACCCGCAACTCAAGCACGACCGCGTGCAATGGGTGCAGGAGCAGGTCGGCCCTTTCCA
Organism: Pseudomonas sp. Sample_24; assembly: GCF_004307605.1. NCBI lineage: Bacteria > Pseudomonadati > Pseudomonadota > Gammaproteobacteria > Pseudomonadales > Pseudomonadaceae > Pseudomonas > Pseudomonas sp. Sample_24. Next base: position 86,897 of record NZ_RCNW01000421.1, on the reverse strand, counting down.
GCTCTCTACGGTTGACCTGGCCGATGTCGCGGCCATCGAGTCACTGTTCGCCGAGGAACAACCCGAGGTGGTGATTCACCTCGCGGCCCAGGCCGGCGTGCGCTACTCGCTGGAAAATCCGCGGGCCTACCTCGACAGCAATCTGAATGGTTTCCTCAATATTCTCGAAAGCTGCCGCCGGCACCCGGTCAAGCATTTGATCTACGCCTCATCCAGCTCGGTGTACGGCGCCAACCAGCACACGCCGTATTCGGTGCAGGACGGCGTCAATCACCCACTGTCGCTGTACGCCGCGACCAAGAAAGCCAACGAACTGATGGCCCACAGTTACAGCCACCTGTTCGGCATTCCCTGCACCGGCCTGCGCTTCTTCACCGTGTACGGTCCCTGGGGTCGGCCGGACATGTCGCCGATTCAGTTCGCCCAGGCGATTGCCCAAGGGCAACCTCTGAAGCTGTTCAACTACGGCGAGCATCAGCGCGATTTCACCTACATCGACGACATCATCGAAAGCATCGCCCGGCTGATCGACCGCGCACCGCAAGCCAACGCCGCCTGGGACCGCGAACAACCGGACCCGGCCAGCAGCATGGCGCCATGGCGGATCTACAACATCGGCGGCCAGCACCCGGTGGAGCTCAAGGACTACCTGGCATTGCTGGAAAAACACTTGGGGCAAAAAGCCCTGGTCGAGTTGCTGCCACTGCAGCCCGGCGATGTTCTCAACACCTGCGCCGACGCCAGCGACCTGGCCCGCGCCACCGGTTTCCAGCCCTGTATCGAGCTGGATGAAGGACTCGGGCGTTTCATCGCCTGGTTTCGCGACTACTACCCACTGCCTGTTGCCCCTGCGCCGCTCGCGGCTGAATTCCAGCGGAGGAATGCTCAATGACTGGACATGAACAAGGAGTACCGCTCCAACAGATGCGCCGTGACAAGCGCCTTGACCCCGAGCACCGAATGCGCCTCGACGCGGCTATTCACATGCAGGGTCGAGGTTGGGTGACGGGGCGTGACGGTGGTCGGCCATGGACGTTGTCGCGTACCAACCGGGTGTTCGCCTGTTTCGGCGCGTTGGTGATCCTGGTGCTGATCTCGCCAATGCTGTTGGTGTTGGCGCTCGCCATCAAGCTCACCAGCCCCGGGCCGGTGATGTTCGTGCAAAAACGTACCGGTTACCGCGGCCGTCTGTTTGGCATGTACAAATTTCGCACCATGGTCGCCAATGCCGAGGAGCTCAAAGAGTCGCTGCGCCACCTGAACAAACACGGTGCCGACGCCATCGACTTCAAGATCGACAAGGACCCGCGGATCACCGGCATCGGTGGTTTCCTGCGCCGTACCAGCCTCGACGAACTGCCAAACCTGATCAATGTGGTGACCGGCGACATGCGCCTGGTAGGCCCACGGCCAACCTCGTTCAACGCCTATCGCTACAAGGACAATCATCTCGCGCGCCTGAGCATCTACCCCGGCATGACCGGTCTGTGGCAGATCTCCGGGCGCAGCAATATCGACTTCGACCAGCGCGTTGAGTTGGATCTCAGCTATATCGCCGAGCAGAGCCTGCTGCTTGATCTGAAGATTCTGTTGAAAACCCCCTTCAAAGTATTCAGCGGCCACGGAGCAAGCTAATGGACGGTTCAACTGCTAAAAGCCTCAGCATCGCCAACCCCAGCGAGTCCAACCTGACGTCGGCCGTGTTGGATCAGGATCTGCGCATCCTGCTCCTGACCGCGGCCAACCCCGGTGCGGGCACCACCACCAGTGCCCTGGCGCTGGCCAGCCAACTGGCGCAAATGAGCAGCGGCCAAGTGCTGCTGGTCGACGCCAGCCAGTCCGCGACCAACCTCACCCAACAACTGGGGCTGAGCAAGGAGCGCGGCTTTCGCGACCTGCTCTTCAACGAGCAAAGTCCGCCGCTGTTGCAGGACTGTGTGGTCAACGTGTCGAGCCTGCCCTTCCACGTGCTGCCGTTCGGGCGCTTCGCCCGGGGCAGTGAACACCTGACACCGGAGCGCCTGAGCCCGTTGCTCGATCAGCTCGGCAGTCAGTACCGCTTCGTGGTGATCGACGGTGACGCGGTGTATTCGGCCGCCGACACGCTGGTCATCAGTACCCAGGTGGACGGCGTGATCATGGTCGTGCGCTCGGAAGATACACGCTGGGAAGTGGCGCAGGCGGCGGTTCAACGCCTGACCCAGGCCGGGGCGAAACTGGTCGGCAGTGTGTTCAACCGACGCAAGTACTACATGCCCAAGTGGCTGTACAAAAACCTGTAAGCCCTCGCAAAAAGGATGACGCCATGAACGCCAAGATGCTTGTCCTGCTGTTGCTGCCGCTTGCAGGTTGCACCAGCACTTCCGAAACCCAGAACATGCCGGTCAATATTCTTACCGCCTCACCGGCCAACGCCCAGGCCACCGACATGCCCAAGATCGAACAGACCTTGCGCCCACAGGACGTGCTGGACGTGATCTTCCACATCAGCACCAGCGGCTCGGATGCCTACCGCATTCAGTCCGGTGACCAGATCGGTCTTAACTTCACCGCTGCCAGTCAGCTCAACGGCAATCAACTGGTGCTGCCCGATGGCACCATCGAACTGCCGGGCGCCAACACCTCGGTGAAAATCGCCGGGCTTTCGTCCGAAGAAGCACGCCAGGAAATCCAGCGTGCCTACCAGCGCAAACAACTGTTCCAGCCCAACCGCAACCAACTGACCGTGCAGGTCATCAGCCCGCTGAGCAACGAGTCGAACCTCAAGAGCGCGCTGAACCACCCGGCCACCGGCATGAGCCGCGAGATCACCGTGGGTACCGACGGTTATGCGAGTTTCCCGGAAATCGGCGCCGTGCCGCTGCAAGGCATGACCGTCAATCAACTGGAAGACTTCCTCAACAAGAGGTACGCACAACTGCCGGGCCGGATGACGGTCGACGTGCTGCTCAAGTCCACCGCAGGTAACGAAATCTATGTGCTCGGTGAAGTCGGCCAGCCAGGTTCCTACCCGATCCGCCGTCCAGTCTCGGTGCTTGAAGCCCTGACCCTGGCCCGTGGTTCGAACGTCAAGGCGCGCCTCGATTCGGTGGTGATCATGCGTCGCAACGGCAATCAGGTCCAGGCCCGCCGTTACGACGTGGAAAAAGCCCTGTCCGGCGATGCCTCACAGATCGCCTACCTGCAACCGGACGACATGCTCTATGTGCCCAAGACCAAACTGGCGAGCGCCGGTGAGCTCGCACGGCAACTGGCGGACGTGGTGCTGTTCCAGGGTGTGGGCTTCAGCTTCGGCTACCGCGTCGACAACAAAGACAGTGACAGCAACTAACTCTCAGGTGAATCGACATGAATCCAAAGGAAAACTACCTGCACGAGTTCTTCAGGATCTTCTTCGCCAACAAACAACTGGTGAAGCGCGTATTCCTGGTCTTTGCAGTGATCGCACTGGTACTGCCGCTGTTGCTCAAACAGAGCTTCGATATCACCGCCCAGGTGATCGTGCAGTCGAAAAAACTTTCCCAGGGTGACGCCACTACGTCGCTGACCCAGGAAAACGCGCAATTCATCCCACCGTCACTGGCCGACATGGAAACCGAGAGCAATATCCTGCGCTCGCCGGCCCTGATCCGTCAGACCATCAGCGAGTTGCGCGACAAGGGTGAATACACCCCGCCTCCGGGCATGCTCAATAAACTGTTGGCGCAACCGTTCAAGAAATATATCAGCACGCCGCTGCGTGAAAACGTGGTCAACCCGCTGAAGTCGGCGCTGGGCATGGAAACCGATCCGGTGCGCGACACCGCGCTCGATTCCCTGACCCAAGAGGCTATCGATAGTCTGAAGATCGAAACCCTGCCGGGCTCCAACGTGATCTCGATCATCTACAGCTTTCCTGACCCGACCCAGGGCACCAAGTTTGTCGCGACGCTGCTGCAAAACTACCTGGTGAGCCGTCAGGCCTTGCAATCGATCGACCTGCCACAGAGCTTCTACGAAACCAAGAAGACCCAATACCAGGTGCGCCTCAACGGTTTGGAAGACGAGCGGCAGACCTTGCTCGGCGCGGTCGGCTCGTCCGATCCCAAGGAAGAGATCACCTTCCGCCTCAACGCCATCAACACCGAAGAGCAAGCGCTCAACCTGTACCGCGATCGCCTGCTGCAAAGCCAACGCTGGCTCGACTACCTGAAAACCAGCCTGGCCGCCGCCAAGGACTCCAAGCTCAACGACTACACCTTCCCCTACACCTTCACCACCACCGTGGACAACGTGGCGTTCGAGGATCGCGAGATCAAGCAGATGGGTGAGGCGCTGACCAGCCAGGTCAGCCGCTACATGAACGACCTGGCGATCTTCCAGCCCGGCAGTGAACCGATGCTGCTGACCCGCGAGCAAATCGCCCGCACCCGCCAGCAGTTCCTCAAAGTGGTGAGCAACCGGATTCAGGAACGTACCAACGACCTGGCAATTGTCAGCTCGGTGATCGACCAGAAAACCGCACGCATTGCCGAGTTCAAGAACCGCATCCGCCAGTTGCAGGAAACCCAGAGCAAGTTGCGGCAGAAGGACACCGAGATCGACGCTCTGCACGCGGCCTTCTCCACCTACGCCCAGCGCTTTGCCGAGAGCAGCACTGCCCGTTCGCTGGACAACGACCTGTCCAACGCCCGAGTGCTCAGCCCACCGTTCGAACCGACCGAGGCGGCATTCCCCAAGCCGCTGCTGATCATTCCGTTCGGCTTGTTCACCGGGCTGTTGCTGGCGATTGCCTTCGTCTACGTACGTGAGTTCTTCGATCATCGCTTCAAGCATCCAGCGCAGATCACCCACGAACTGGGCCTGCCGGTACTGCTGGTGATCAACGATCAGAACGTGGAGCCAGGCAATCCGCACAGAAACTGGAGCGTACCGAGCTTCGTCCATTGGGTGCGCAATTGAACATGTCCCTGCCCTCTGACCACAGCAAGCCATCATTGCCGATCATTCATTTGCTCAGCAGTGGCGGCTTCTATGGGGCCGAGCGCATGCTGCTCGATCATTGCCTGGCGACGCCGGGGCAACACCAGGTGCTGTTTCTCGATGCACCGTACGAGTTGCTTGCCCGGTTTCGCGAGGCGGGGGTCGACTGCCGCGGTTGCACCGGTCTTGGGGCGTTGCTTGCGCATTTGCGTGAGCGACGGACCGAGCGGCCGCTGATCAACACGCACAATTTCAAGGGTCTGTTGTACGGTTGGGTGGGCGCAACCTTGTTGCGCCTGCCGCTGGTGATCACTCAGCACGGCTTCACCCCGCGCAGTCGCAAGCAGAAGTTCTACACCTGGCTGAGCCTGCAACTGTGCCGGACCGCATCGGTCAATCGCGTGGTCTGTGTCGCCGAAAGCATTGCCGCACTGCACCGTCAGGCCAGTGTCTGTGCCGAGAAGCTGCAAGTGATCCCCAACGGCTTGCCCGCCGCCAAGGATCTGCAACCGCACAACGCCCAACGGCCACGCTGGCTGGCCGGTTACGTCGGCCGGCTGAGCAGTGAAAAAGGCCCGGACCTGTTCCTCGATGCGCTGATTCCGCTGTGCCAGCAGTACCCGCAACTGGACGCCGTGATGCTCGGCGACGGCCCGGAACGGGACAGCCTGTTGGCGCGCATCAACGAGGCGGGTTTGCAGGAGCGCATCACGCTGCCGGGGTACCAGAACGACATGCGTGCGTGGTGGCGACAACTCGATGCGCTGGTCATCAGCTCGCGAACCGAGGGCACGCCAATGATTCTGCTCGAAGCCATGCAAGCCGGGGTGCCGGTGGTTGCATTTGGTGTCGGCGGGATTCCCGATGTGCTGGAAGACCGGCACAACGGCCTGCTGGCAACACCCGCCGACAGTGCCGCCCTCGCCCGGCAGATCGGTACCCTGCTGCGTGACCCGGCACTGGCCCGCAAGCTGCTCGACAACGCACGACGCACACAATTGGATCGCTACGACCTCAAGGCCTTGGCCGAACGCTGGTCGCAGCTTTATATCCGTACTGCACGGGAGGCACGCGCGTGATTTTTCCACTCTCGATCGTCAGTTTTTTCGGTCTGGTCTGCCTCGCTTTGCTGGCCAGCCCTTATCCATTTCTGGCGCCGGGAGCGGTGTTGGGCCTGGTGGGCGTTGCCGTGCTGTTCCGCAAGCCCGCCTGGGGCCTGTTGGGCATTGCGGCGCTGGTGCCGCTCGAAGGGTTCTTCAAGGACAGCGCGCTGTCCGGCACCAAGCTGATCGGCGCGTCACTGGCGCTGATCCTGATGTTGCAACTGGCCTTGCACCACATTCCATCCGAGCGCTTGCGCAGCAACATCTGGCGCTTGCTGATCGGCTTCATGGCGCTGTATCTGCTGAGTATGCTGACCACCGATGACCTGGGCATGTCGCTGGGGCACCTGCGGGAAATCAGCGTCGGGCTCATTCTGTTTGTGATCACGCTGTTGATCGGCCGTGAATTGAATCTGGATCTGTTCGCCAGGCTGGTGACCCTCAGTGTCACCCTCACCTGCGCGCTGGCGATGTTTTCCAGCAAGTATCAGGATCAGGGCCGCGCCGCCGGTCTGCTGGAAGACCCGAACGCCTTTGCGATGTTGATCGCGTTTGCCGTGCCGCTGGCCTTGTTGCTGATGATCCGCAGCCCGCAAATGTTGCAACGCCTGTTCTGGCTGGGCTGCTTCATCCTGCTGCTGGGCGGCATGACCAAGACCGAGTCCCGTTCAGGCCTGGTGGTGTTGTTTCTCAGCCTGATGATCGGTGCGTGGCACTATCGTGCGCAGCTGCCACGCATTCGCCCGCGTCACCTGGGTTTTGCCATGCTGGGGCTGGCCATCGTGATTCCGTTGGCCATCTACGCGATGCCCGCCGGTTATGTCGCGCGCATCCAGTCTCTGAGCATCCTCAGTTCCGGGGCCAAGGCGCAGGACGAATCTCTCGGGCGCCGCGCCTCGTACATCGTCGTCGGCAGCCAGATGATCCGCGAAAATCCGTTGCTGGGTACCGGCCCCGGAACCTTTCCGCTGCACTACGCCACCACCGGTTACGCCAAGGCGTTCTCCGCCAACCGCAAAGTCGGCGATCTGTACCGCCGTGCCCACAACACCTATCTGGAGATCTTCAGTGAATTGGGGATTCCCGCCGGCCTGTTGTTCGTCGGCATGCTCGCCCTCGGGTTCTACAACTTGATGCGCGCCCGTCGCGCGTGGATGCAGCGGCGCAACTGGCAGCAGGCCGACCTGATGACCCACCTGGGCATGAGTTTCCTGTCATTGACGCTGTTCTTGATGTTCCTCAGTGCCCCGAATCAAAAGTACGTCTGGATCATGCTTGCCCTGACCAGCGTCCTGCGTCTGAAAGCCGAAGAAAGTCCAATCCTGGAGGCCAAGGCATGAGCCGCATCAGTATCGTCATCCCAATGTACAACGAAGCACGGCACATCGCCCGGACCCTGCTGGCAGCGCAACGTGCCGCCAACGTTGCAGACCTGGAATGCGAGTTGATCGTGGTCGACAACGGCTCACAGGATCAGGGTCCGGAGATCGCCCGGCAGTTCGGCGCACACGTGCTGGTCGTTCCCGGTGTGCTGATCGGTGCCCTGCGCAACCGCGGCACCGAGGTTGCCACGGGGGAATGGCTGGCCTTCCTTGATGCCGATATCGAAATGCCTGAAGACTGGCTCACCCATTTGCTGAGACTCGAGGACGCCGGTGTCGCCGATGTGTTTAGCCTGGACTTGCACACCCCGGCGCAAGCGCCCTGGTACGCCACCGCCTGGCAACGGCGCACCCTGCGTCCTTCGCGCCATACCGTGCAATCGGTGGACTGGCTGACCAGCGCCAACCTGCTGATGCGCCGCGAGTGGTTCGACAAGGTCGGCGGCTTCAACGAGACCCTGCGCACGGGCGAGGACAAGGACTTCACCTTGCGTCAGGCCGCCAAGGGCGCGCGGCTGATATCGATCAACGAAAACGTCGCGCTGCACTGGGGTTACGAAATGAACTGGCGCGAATGGATGGGCAAGGAAATGTGGCGCCAGGGCAGCCATCTGCAACTGCTGCGCACCCACGGCCTGAGCCTGCGTCTGCTGCGCTTCCCACTGCTGTCGCTGGGTGCCTGGCTACTGGACTTTTTGGCGATATCCGCCTTGCTCGACGGCTTTCCTCACCATGCATTGATCATGGTGCTGCTGACCACAGTACCCGCGCTGGTACTGAGTGTGCGTCAGACCGTGAAACACCGTAATCCGTGCCTGACGGTGCAACTGTGGGGCCTGCACTGGGTGCGCCTGCACCTGGCCGGCGCCGCGTTCATTCTCAGTCTTTGTCATTGGAATGCCAGGAGGCCCGCCCGTGGCTGAATTCATTTTCTGGTTGTGCCTGTTGTTGCCGGTCTACGCCTACCTCGGTTACCCATTGCTGCTGACCCTGCTCGCGCCGCTCTTCGCCGCACGCCGGCATGGTCCGGCGGCGCCAATGGACGTGAGCATCGTGATTGCCGCGCACAACGAGGCGCGGCACATCGAAGAAAAACTGCGCACCGTGCTGGCCCAGGATTATCAGGCGCGTTCGCTGCAAATCATTCTGGCCAGCGATGGTTCCACCGACGACACCGTGGCCTGCGCGCGCAAGGTCGCCGATCCGCGTATTACCGTGCTCGACCTGCCCCGCCAGGGCAAGGCCGCGACGCTCAATGCCGGCGCAGCGCTGAGCCGTGGCGAGATTCTGGTGTTCACCGATGCCGACAATCAATGGTCCCACGACACGCTGGGCCACTTGCTCGCACCACTGGCCGACCCTCAGGTAGGCGCGTGTGCCGGGCACATGCTGATCCCCGTGACCGGCAAAGGCCTGAGCATCGGCGACAGTCTGTATCGTCATTACGAAGGCTGGCTGCGCTACGTGGAAAACCGTACCGGTTGCATGGTCTCCGCTGACGGCGCCCTGCTTGCCCTGCGTCGTGAGTTGTTCCAGAACGTGCCGGCGGAGGTCAATGACGACTTCTTTATCAGCACCTGCGCGCCGGTGGCGTTCAAGCGGATCATCTACGTGCCCGAAGCCCGGGTGATCGACACCGGCGTCGATGAGGCGGACAAGCAATTCCGCCGTCGCCAGCGGGTCACCGTGGGTGGATTGCAGAGCCTGGCCCAGCGTCGCGAACTGCTCAACCCGCTGAAGCATGGCTTGTATGCGATTGCCTTGATCAGCCACAAATTGATCCGCCGCCTGGCGCCGATCCTGTTGTTGCCACTGCTGTTGAGCAATTTCTGGCTGTGGGACGACCACGTTTTCTATCGTTGGACCCTGGTTGCGCAATTGCTCGGATACACCGCGGCCATCATCGGCTTGCTCGACTCGCAGCATCGCTTGCCCAAACCCTTTCGCCTCGCCGCATTCCTCCTGGTGACCCTTGCCGGGATGAGCATCGGTCTGTGGCAGTTCCTGCGCGGTCAGCGTTATGCGCAATGGAACCCCGAGCAAAATCGATGAGAGGCACGTGCCATGGCGATCAAACAATTACTAAAACGCACCAGCGGCTGGCTCTACCTCAACTCCTCGGTGGGGCGCCAGCAATTGCAGGGTGCCGGCGTGATCCTGATGCTGCATCGGGTGCTGGCCAACGACAGCGCCGCCAACCTGCCCCACCGCAATGAACTGTGCGTCGGGCCGCAGGCTTTCGAGCACCTGCTGGCCTGGCTGAAAAAACACTTCGATTGCGTGCCGTTGATGGAAATCCTGCAACCGGGCAGCCTGCGGTCCGAGCGGCCGAGAGTGGCGCTGACCTTCGATGACGGCTGGCGCGACAACGCGGTGAACGCGTTCCCGCTGCTGCACAAATACCAAGTGCCAGCGAGTATCTTCCTGTCCACGGACTTCATCGGCAGCCGCCAGCGTTTCTGGTGGGAAAGCATCGGCGAAACCCTGTGGAACAGCCACGGTGAAAAAGCCCGCATGCACCTGATCGAATGTTTGCAGCAACTGGGTCGGCCACTGCCGGTGCTGTGTGATGACCCGGACGTGCAACGGCGCAGCCTGGCATTGCTGCACTTTCTGCAGAACCTGAAAACCCTGTCTCCTCGCGACCTCAATCGCCTGACCGACGAGTGTCCGCAAGAGTCGTTGCCGCAAGCGCTCGACTGGCAACAGGTGCGTTCGCTGGAAGCCAGCGGCCTGATCCGTTTCGGTCCCCATGGCGCCAGTCACGCGATCCTCACCGGCCTCGACGACCAAACCCTGGACGAAGAACTGACCCGCAGTCGCCAGGCATTGCTCAACGGCTGCAACCGGCCGTTGCCGGTCTACTGCTATCCCAATGGCGACAATGACGAACGGGTGCGGCAACACGTGGCCGACCATGACTTCCCGTTTGCCCTGGGCACCGGCACCGGAATCTACCGGGGCGTCAGCGATCCGCTGGCCCTGCCGCGTTTCGGCGTCAGTCAGCGCACCGCGCGCAACCCGGATTTGTTGTCCTGGCGCATTTACCGTGGGGCTCGCCCATGAGTCGCAGCCATTATCTCAAGCACCTGGCGCTGAGCATGGGCACCAAACTGGCGATGATCGGTTTGCGCCTGCTGCGCAATGTGTTACTGGCGCGAATTCTCGGGCCGAGCGAACGCGGCCTGTTCGCCTTGCTCAGCACCCTGCCGGACCTGATCAGCGCCGCCACCAGTGGTGGGCTGAATTCGGCGGTGGGTTACCAGGCGGCCAAGCAACGGCCGATGGGCTTGTTGCTCAGCCAGGTATTGGTGTTCGGTTGTCTGCTCGCCGGTTTGTTGACCTTGCTGGTGGTGGCGCTGACCCGTGAGTTCGGCAGCGAACTGGACATCACCACGCAACTCGGCCTGCTGGCCTGGCTGTTGCTGCTGGCGGTGCCGCTGACCGTGCTCAAGAGCGGGCTGCTGACGTTGCACAACGCCTCGGGCGGCGTGGTGGCGTTCAACGTCCTGCGCCTGATCGAGTCGCTGGCACCGCTGCTGCTGTTTCTGGGGTTGTTCTGGATGTGGAAAAGCGCCGCACTGGAAGCGGCGCTGATCAGTTGGCTGGCGGGCATCAGCCTGGTGGTGCTGGTGGGCTGGCTGTGGCTCAAGCGCAATCAACCGCTGACCCTGCAATGGGACCGCGCCAGCCAGAACGAACTGCTGCGCTTCAGCGCCCGCAGCCATCCGGACCTGCTGTTCCAGCAAGTGATTTTGCGCTCTGACTATTTGTTCATCGGCGCCTTACTCGGCAGCACCGCGCTCGGTCATTACGCCATGGCCAGCGCCGCCGCCGAGTTGCTGCTGATCGTCCCGGAAGCGGTGACCACGCCGTTGATGAAACGCCTGCTGCAACAGGAAGAAGGCATTGAGAAAGTCACGCCCTTGGCCCTGCGCCTGACGGCCACGGTGATGCTCGGCGCATGCCTGACCATGGCGGTGATCGGCGAATGGCTGATCGTCACCCTGTTCGGCGTTGCCTATCAGCCGGCTTATCCCGCCTTGCTCGCGCTGCTGCCGGGGCTGCTGGGCTTGTGCTACGCGAGCATCCTGCGCCTGGATTTGCTGGGCAAGGATCGTCCCGGTTCGATTTCACTGCTGATGGGCCTCGGGGCATTGCTCAACCTGGCGTTGAACCTGGTGCTGATCCCCGCTTACGGCATCGTTGGCGCGGCCGCGGCGTCGTCCATCGCCTACCTGGCGGTGACCATCGCCTTGCTGGTGATGTATTGCCGCCTGAGCCATGTGCCGTTGTGGCAAGTTCTGATCATCCTGCCCAGCGACGTCGCCCCGATGCTGCAAATCCTGCAACGGAAGTCGGCATGAGATATTTTGCCCTGGCGGTGAGTCTGGGTCTGTCGCTCGACGCTTATGCCGGGCCGATGCGCTGGGCCGACATTCGTGACGGCAGCCTGTACCTGCAAGCAGATCGTCCCGATAACGTGACCGTGCGCTGGGTCCCGGCGTGGCAGGCGGATGCCAACGAAGAACGCCTTTACCTGCTCGATGGCAAAGGTCGTCTGGCGGGCGAGCGACTGATTGCCGCCACTGAAACCCGAGGCACCCAGAGCTGGCCGCTGTTGCCCGGCGCCAGCAGTTATCGACTGGAGATCCCCGGCTACAGCTTCCGTCGCTACAAAGTCGAACATGACGAGCGCACGGTGGCATTGTTCGCCCCGGCCAAAGTGCATTTCAGCGCCGAAACCCGCGATGGCGACGAGCTGTTTTTCAAGGTGGCGGCTGGCGAGCAAGCCGTGCTGGCAGGCAAGTTCCACGGCGGCGTCGGCGCTCTGCAAGCGCAACGTGTCGGCGACGGCAAACAATTGTCGCTGGCACTCAAACCCTACCGTGCCTACTGGCAATTCGATCAGGTCGCCTTGCCCGTGGCCGACACCGAACAGGTCTGGCGACTGCGCCTGCAAGGCAGCGGTAAGGCAGCGTTCTGGCTCGATGGTACGGCCAACCTGTTCGCGCAGAATCCGCAGCAGCTCAAACCGGTGCGTGAGGACGACGGTGAAACCCGGCTGACCGTGCACAAGGACGTACTCGGCAACACACCGAACCTGGGTATCGCCCTGCCCTACGTGATGCCGCCGCCTTCCAGTTATGCGGTGCTCGACGCCATCAAGCCCCAGGCCGGCGCTTACTACAGTTTCGTCGACATCACGGCCAAACAGCCGCATTACGAAGACGCCTTCCGCCGGCTGTATCAGGATCGCTTCGGCATTACCCAGGACATCACCCTGCTCGCCGGCAGTCAGCGCCAGGCCGATTTGCGCGCCGACACCACCAGCAACGCCGGCCTCGACGCCTGGCTCGCCGCGACCCGCGCCCTCGGCGGCAAAGGCACCCATTACATCGGTTTTGCCGATGAGCCGAACCTCAACTACCCGGACTACGCCAGCTACCAAAGCATTTTCACCAGCATGGCCCGCCAGGTGCGCAGCAATCCGGACAACGCCAAGGCTGGCGTGCGCATCGCCATGCCGGCCAGTTCGCGGCTGGTCAACGGCCCGTTCGCCGACAACGCCGCCGAAAAGCGTGGTATCGACTGGGCCAGACGCCTGCTAAAGGAGTCCGGCGATCAGATCGATGCCCTGGCCTGGCACGAGTGGATGATTCGCGATCTGCTGGCCACCCGGGTTTATCGCGACAGCGTGCGTCGCGCCGCCGACCTTGTCGGGCTCGATGCCGACGGCCGGCCCCGCAAGGCCTTGCTGCTGGACCAGACCAACCTGTCCAGCGGATCAAGCCTGAGCCCTTATGATCAGGAAACCCACTTCACCTCGTTGTGGTGGACTTCAGTGGTGATCAACGCGTCCCAGGACGGTTTGCTGGAGATGCTCAACTGGTTCCAGGCCGCCGACGAGCCTGAATACCCCAAGGGCATGTTGCGCATGCTGGGCGACGACCATTTCGAACTCAAACCGGTCGCCCTCGCCCAGCAGTTCATCGGCCAGCATTGGCTGCAGCGTGTGGTGCGCCTGGAAAACAACGCGTTCGAGGTCGATGTGCTGGCCATGGCCGACGACCTCAAACGCAGCTTGCTGGGGGTCAACAAAGGCTCGCGCTTGCAGCATGTCAGCCTCAATGGCGCGGCATGCCCACTAGCCGCTGGCTCATTGCGCTACTTCGGCGCGGACAACCGCAGCCGCGACGCACCGTTCAAATGCACCGACGGTCGCGTGAGCTTCGAGCTGCCAGGGCAAACCCTTTTCACCTTGAGCTGGAACGCTTCATGACTGTCGCTCGATTGCCTGGCCGCGCCGGCATTTTGCCGTGCGCTGGTTTACTCCACTTGCGGGACTGTCCGCCAGGAGCCAATAACATGAGTGCATTGCAGAAGCTCAGCCAACACATCAGACAAAAAGGCCTGCGTGCCACTGTTAAAAAAGTGTGGAGACTGTTTGTGTTTTCCCATCAGGAACTGCTGTGGATGGAACGCGACCTGGTCAGCCCCATTCCACCTTACAAACTCAAATCCTATCCGCCGCTGCAAGTGGTCAGCATTACCCCGGAAAACGCCGTGGCTTTCACCCGCTATTTCGGCGACCGCGTGGAAACCATGGCCGAGCTGGCCCGCGAAGGTCACACCGGGCAGATGCATCTGGATGAAAAGGGTGACGCCGTGGCGTTTATCTGGGGTGCCGTACGCAACTACCACGACCGCCATTACTACGGATGCTGGTTTCCGGTCAAAGAGGGCGAGTTCTTCGAATTTGGTGGTGAACTGAGCCGGGGCTACTGGGGTACGTCGCTGTCGATGGACCTGCAAACCGAGCTGTGGAAAGCCATGCATGCCCAAGGCTGCGACAAGGTGGTGGACGTGTGCGAGTGGAGCAACGTCCCGGCCCTGAAGCTGCACATTCGCACCGGCTACCAGGAACAGGGGCGCATCATGAACATTTATAAACTGTTTGGTCGCTGGCGTTTTTACCGTGAAACCCGCTACACCGGCTCGCGCCTGGATGCCTTGCGCAAACCGGAACGTTCACCTTCCCCTGCTTCGGTGGCCTGAGCCTATGACCGTGCGATTTGAATGGCGTACTTCGCTGTGCGCCGCAGACTTTCCCGCTGCGGCCTATGAAGCGCTGCGCCTGCGAGTGATGGACCACACACCTTTCAACGCACTGGCCTGGATGGCTGCGTCGCAACAGGCCCTGACCGCTGGCGAACGGCTGCATGTTTTGCTCGGCTGGCAGGCCGATGAACTGGTGCTGTGTCTACCCTTGGTCGCATCCGTCGAACGGTTCGGCGGCTTGCCGTTTCGGGTATTGCATCACTTGGGCTTTCCCCTGGCCGATCGCCTTGCGCTGTTGGCGACCGTGGATGCCGAAGGCCTGCGCAAGGCGTTGACCGAGATTCGTCGGTGCTTGCCCCATGCCCTGCTGCAACTCAATGAACTGGCCGGCGAAGACCATGCACTGAGGTCATGGTTCGCGCGCAGCTCGACCGCCGAGCGCCGCCTCGGTTGTCGGGTGCCAGTGCATTTGATCACCGATGCCGATCGCCAGGAAGTTTCCGGCGACCCGCGCTACAAACTGCGCCGGGCACGCAAGCGTATTGCCGCCTGTGGCGCACAGGTCCGCCGTATTACCCCCGATGCAACGACCATGGGGCCGCTGCTCAAGGCCATCGCCGAGGTGGAAGCGGTGAGCTGGAAAGGTGATGAAGGCGTGGGCATTTTTGCCGATGAACGTCGCCGCCAATGGATGGAAAAAGCCTTCACCGCCCTCGCCGCCCAAGGTCTGGTGCGCGTGGTGACACTGGAACTGGACGGGCGTTGCATCAGCTATCGCCTCGGTTTGCTGGAACAGGGTCGGTTGTACGACTACAACCTCGCGTTCCTGCCGCAATATGCCGATCTGGGCAGCGGTCGGGTGCTGCTCGAAGAATGGATCCGCTGGGGCCTGGACGATAACTGGTACTGGATCGATGCGTCGCGGGTCAGCCTGGAAAATTCCAGTCATCAACTGCATGAACGCATGACCGGGCACATGGAACACTGGCGCTGGAGCTTTTACTCCTGGCGCCCGAGCGGGTTGGTGCTGGGCCTGGGGTTGCGTGTCTGGCAGCAAGTCAAACCCTTGATGCAGCAGTGGCGGGCGAAACGAAGGACCGCGGCCAGCAGCCCTGCCCCGGTCACCGCACCGGTGGTCAAGGCGCCGGCTTGCACCGAAAAACTCATGGAGGGCGAACATGCCACAGCAAGTCATAGTCAACGCTGACGACTTCGGCCTCAGCGCCTGCGAAAACGCAGTGATCCTGGGCGCATTCCAGGCCGGGGTCATCAGTTCCGCGACCGCCATGGCCAACATGCCGGCCTTCGAAGCGGCGTGTGTCCTGGCCCAGCATCCGTTGCTGGCAGGGCGCATCGGCCTGCACTTCAACCTGACCTACGGCCGCCCATTGAGCCGACGCATTCTCTCGCGCAGGACCTTCTGTGACAGTGCCGGCGTGTTTGACCTCAACCTGTCGCGCACGCGCCTGTGGCTAGGGCGTCAGGATCGCCTGGCGGTCGAGGAAGAGCTCGAGGCCCAATGGCAACGTTGCCTGGATAACGACGTGCGCCCCAGTCACCTGGACTCCCATCAACACGTGCACAACATCTGGCCCATCGGCGAGATCGTGGCGCGTTTCGCGGCCCGGCAAGGCGTGCCCGTGCGGCTGGCGCGCAACCTGGGGCAAAACCTCAGCCTGCCCAAACGCCTGTTCAAACAATTGCTCAACCACCGCTTGAACAGCCTGGCCGGTGCAACCGCCGACTACGTCTGCACCCCGGTGGATCTGCGCAACGCTGCGCCACCCAGCGAAGGCTTGCTGGAAATTGTCGCCCACCCCAATCAGCTCGGCGCCGATTTCGGCGATGCCTATCTGGATCAGGGGGAGTCATTGAGCGTCCTGCTCGAACAACGCCTGCCCGGGGTACCCAGGGTGGCTTACAGCGAAGCTTGCAACTGTCCGTCAATACCTTCATCCAACACACGGCCAACCTGGCCAAGGAGGGCTTCATGAGCCTGATCCAGCAACTGCGCGAACGAATCAAACAAAAAGGCTTGAGCCGCACGTTCAGCACTCTGTGGAAACGCTATGTGTTTTTCCACTGGGAGTTGTTGTGGATGGAGCGCGACCTGGTCAGCCCCGTACCGCCGCACAAGTTGCGTCCTTACTCCGGGGTGCGCCAGGTCATCATCACCCCGGAAAACGCCACGGCGTTTGCCAAGCATTTCGGTGACCGCGTGCAAACCATGGCCGAACTCGCCGCCGAAGGTCACACCGGGCACATGTACGTGGACGAAGACGGTCATGCCATAGGCTTTATCTGGGGCAGCACGCGTGATTACCACGACCGCCACTATTACGGTTGCTGGTTTCCGGTCAAACCCGGTGAGTTCTTCGAGTTTGGCGGGGAAATGATCCGCGCCTATTTCGGCAGCAGCCTGTCTGTGGACGTCCAGATCGCGCTGTGGCAAGCGATGGCGGCGCAAGGCTGCAACAAGGTGGTGGATGTGTGCGAAACCCACAACATCCCCGCGCTGAAACTGCACATCCGCATGGGCTATCAGGAGCAGGGGCGAGTCACCCACGTCTACGGCCTCTTTGGCCGCTGGCGCTTCTTCCGCGAAACCCGCTACAGCGGCTCGCGCCTCGACCCGTTGCGCAAACCGGGCCGGCCAGTGGTGACGGCAGCGGCTCAGGCTTGACCGAATGACCCGATGGGGCCGCTACGGCTCCATCGGCGGTTAGGCCCGCCCACACGAATTACCGAAAAAACTCAGGCAAGCGCGGAAATGTCTGACTGCTCATCCGTATCCATTTGGATACATTCGAGCGATGAATTATCTTGTCCAGCAAACCGGCATTTTCGCCGCATGGCATACCTCCGTTCGCGATATGCGGGCAAAGGTTGCAATAGCCCGTCGCATTGATCGAGCCGCCGCGGGCAACCTTGGCGATATCAAGGCAGTGGGTAATGGCATCTCCGAAATGCGCGTGGACGTTGGTGCCGGGTACCGCATTTACTTCACGATGAGAAACGGTGTCGTCATCATCCTGTTGGCTGGGGGTGACAAATCAACTCAAACCGCTGATATAAGACACGCAAAAAAATTGGCAAAGGAGGTTTAACCATGAGCCAGACTTTGACTGACTTCGATATGACCACACTGCTCGACAGCGATGAAGCCATCAGTGAGTACCTCTCCCAAGTGCTGGCTGAAGGTGACAACGAGGAGTTTCTTCGAGCAATTGGCTACGTGGTAAAAGCCCGCGGCATGACACAAATAGCCAAAGACGCCGGGATGGGGCGCGAAAGCCTGTACAAGGCTTTCGCGCCAGGGGCGAAACCACGTTTCGATACGGTGTTAAAAGTCATTCATGCGCTGGGCATTGAGCTTTGCGCGCAACCGGGGCATGTCGCCGTGACCAC
This sequence comes from Pseudomonas sp. Sample_24, assembly GCF_004307605.1. Classification (NCBI taxonomy): domain Bacteria; kingdom Pseudomonadati; phylum Pseudomonadota; class Gammaproteobacteria; order Pseudomonadales; family Pseudomonadaceae; genus Pseudomonas; species Pseudomonas sp. Sample_24. The sequence continues at coordinate 68,980 of NZ_RCNW01000421.1, read as the reverse complement.
GGCGGCTCAGGCTTGACCTGAAGCCTTGCGCCAACGGCGTCGCTTCATTCGCGAGCATGCGGCCACCTCAAAACCTGTAGGAGCACGGCTTGCCGGCGATGACGGCGGCACCTTCAACATGATCGGTGACTGACATTCCGCCATCGCCAGCAAGCTGTGCTCCTACAGGGGCTTTGCGTCCAGCACAAAAACTGCGGCCACCTCAAAATCCGTAGGAGCGCGGCTTGCCGGCGATGGCGTCAGTCCAGGTGCCCCGCCCTTCAGCGTTTCACCGCAACCATCGTAAAACACATCGGCAACTGCGCTTCCTGTTGCTGATAGAGGTCATAAAGCTCTTCGCGGTTGGAATGCGGGTATTCCTTGAAGTGGTTGATCTGCAGTCCGGCAGCAATGGCACCATTGAGGATGTCGCCCAGGGTGTGAACGAACCAGTAGGACGGGGATGCCGGTTGCTCGACTTTGCCTTCATAGACGATCGGCTCGTTTTGCACGAAAGGCTCCCGGCGAAAATACGAGGAACTCAAGGCAAAGGGATCGGCTGAGTCGGGATCGAACATTTCCAGAAACGGATGGGTTTCGTAGATTATCAAGGCCCCGCCCGGCTTGAGGGTTTGCGCCGCATGTTGGAAGAATTCGGCTATGTCCGGCATCCAGTTCAAGACGCCGATGGTGATCAGGGCTACGTCGAAGCGCCCCTTCAGTTGCAGCGGCAAATGATGAATGTCGGCTTTGATGAACTCAGGCTCGTGGGGCGAGCGTGATGCCAGTTCTCGCGCCTGGCCGAGAAACGCTGCGGACTGATCGACCCCCGTCACATGCCTCGCCCCCAAGGCGAACAGGGAAAGGCTTTCGCGGCCGTTGTTGCAGCCCAGTTGCACCACTTCCTTGCCATCAATACCGACTTCCGTCAGCACACCGGTCAGGGTCTCATCAAGGCAGGTAAAGTCCGCGTGCGCCACGGCGATCCAATGTTGCTGCCATTCGGCAGATTCCTTGTGATGGCGAGCGGAGTCATTCCAGGCATCGCGGTTGCTGGCGATGGCTTGTTCTTTTGTCGGCATTTCCATTGCACACTCCAGAATCGGGTCAATGATTGACGGCCCGAGTCTAGATCATCTCGGTTTAAAGCCTCTTCGTGGCTTTGTTGCGATCTTGTAAACAGGCAACGCCGACGCCCGCCCACGGGAGCGCTATAGTTAATGACCTCGGGGGAAATGCGGATTAACCGATTTCGCAGGTGCTGCCATGAACAAGACCGGACACACGCTGTTGCTTGCCCTTTGCCTGACTGCCACCGGCGTCGCGCTGGCGGACGACAGCCTGATGCAAACTGACCAATCGAACACTGAATTCCACTATTACGGGGCTGACCAGCCTTTCGCCCACCCCGCCCCACCTTCTCTGAGCACCGTGCCGCCGGGCGCGTACATCCCGACTTCACCCCAGACCTTCATTCCGGTGTCCAGCGAGCACGTGTTTTCCGACTCGCAGTTGCCGACGGTAGCGGACGCCACCGTGCGCGTGTTCATCCGCACCTACGATGCGGCTCGCGGTGTCTACGTCAATCATGAAGTGATCGACCCGACCTGCATGCTGGCTTGCCTGAGCGCTCCGGGTCCGTCCTTGTAACCCGGCGGCTTCTGCCTACCACTGCCGTTTGTCCGGACGCGCGAGGCCAAGCTTTTCGATCCGGTAGCGCAACATGTCGCGGCTCAGGCCCAGCAGTCGCGCGGACTTGGTGACGTTCCAGTCGGTCTTGTCGAGCATCTTGCGCACCATGTCACGCTCGACCTCCGGCAGGTTCATCGATTCGGTGCCGTTGTAGGTCGGGCGTGGTTCGCTGGGCGGCAGTTCATGCTGAAACATCGCCGGCTCGTCCACCAGGCTCATGCAGACGTTCAATTGATGCGCGGCGATGGTGTCGCTTTGCGCCAGCAACACGGTTTGTTCCAGCATGTTGCGCAACTCACGCACATTGCCCGGCCAGGTGTAATTGAGCAGCAGCTCTTCGGCCTGGTCGCTGAAATGCAGGTTCGGCTTGCCGTAGCGCTTGCCATGGGCGGCCAGAAAGTGTCGGGCCAGCAACAGGATATCTTCGCCACGGGCGTACAGGCGCGGCACCTTGATCGAAATGATGCGCAGGCGGAAAAACAGGTCGCGGCGGAATTTGCCCTGTTGAACCATTTGTTCGAGGTTGCAGTTGGTAGCGCTGATCACCCGCAGATCGACCTTGCGTTCCTTCACCGAACCGACCCGGCGGATGGTCCGGTCTTCGAGCAGCTTCAACAGCTTGGCCTGCAGGATCAGGTCCATCTCGCCGATTTCATCGAGAAACAATGTCCCGCCATCGGCCGCTTCCACCAGCCCCAGCCGGCGATCCTTGGCATCGGTAAAGGCGCCTTTCTCGTGCCCGAACAGCTCGGACTCCACCAGGTTGGAGGGGATCGACGCGCAGTTGAATTCAATGAACGGGCCTTTGTTGCGTGGGCCGTCGAAATGCAGTGCCCGGGCGACCAACTCTTTGCCGGTACCGGTTTCGCCTTCCACCAGCACCGGAGGCAGGTCGCTGTTGGCCATGCGTCGCTCGGCGTCGAGCAACTGGGCGATGGTGCCCTTGAGGTAGACCATGGGCGCGGACTCACCGATCAGCGCCTGAACCCCGGATTTCTGCGCCTCGCGCTCCTGATAGAACGACAGCGTGCGTTCCATCCGGTCGGTGGCCAGGGCCTTGTCCAGCAACAGCTTGAGTTCGGGCAAAGCCACCGGTTTGGTAACGTAGTGGAAAGCCCCCTCTTTCATCGCCACCACGGCGTCTTCGACATTGCCGTAGCCTGTCATCATGATCACTTTCATATCCGGCGCGCTGATGCGCAGCTTCTGGATCAAGCCGTGACCGCTCATGCCTGGCAACGAATTGTCGGTGAGCACCACATCCGGTGCGAACGTCTTCAATTGCTCAAGTGCGTCTTCGGCCGAGTGGCAGACCGTTACCTCGAAGTCCTTGCGCTCCAGGTAGGTCTGAATATTCTCGGCAAGCAGCTCATCATCCTCGACCAGCAGTATGCTGTGTTCCATATTCCCCTCCCGTTGCCACTTTGAAATTGAGACAAACGCGGGTTCCTTCCTGCTCCTGGCTGGTCAGTTCGACCGAGCCTTGGAAACGCTCCATTATTCTTTTGACCAGGGCCAGGCCCACGCCCAGCCCCCCTTGTTTGGTGGTGAAGAATGGCTTGAAGACCATTTGCTGCTGTTGTTTGCTCATGCCCTTGCCGGTGTCATTGAGGATCATGCTCACCTGATCGGCCGACGGTTGCTCAATCTCAATGCTCAACACGCCGCCCTTGGGCATGGCTTCCAGGGCGTTGGCGAACAGGCTATTGAGAATCTGTGTAAGCAGCACCTGTTGGCTGAGGACCGGAGGGACTGTCGTCGGGACGAAACGCACCTCGACGTTCGAGCGTTTGATCTGCGGTTCGAACGCATTCAAGGTGTCATCGATGGCCAACACCAGGTCCACGTTTTCAAAGTCGTCGTTGACCGGTCGCAACGACACCAGCAATTCGCGCACCCAGCGCGACATGCGGTCGACCTGGTTGATGATGTCGCCGATATTCTTCTGCGCAGTCTGGCTGGCGATTTCCTGGGCCAGCTCGGCACTGGAACGAATATTCGCCAACGGATTGCGCAGACTGTGCGCCACTGCCGAAGACATTTCGCCGAGGGCGACAAAGGTTTCATTGGCCACCAATTGCTTTTGCTGACTCTGCAACAACATCGCTGCACGGCGTACGATCCAGAATAGACCCAGGTAGATGACCGCCCCGCCGAGTAACGTCGCCAGCCAGATCGCCTTGAACCCGCGCTGGATGCGTTCAACCAGGTCCACCGGTTCCTTGTAGATCTCCACCATGGCGATCACTTTGCTTTTGTCGGCATTGAACATCGGAATGTAATTTTCGATGAACAGGTATTGGGGTTCACGCAACAGACGCTGTTCGGGACGTTCCTCATCGATTTCGTGGTAGCTGGTGGACACTGCTTCTTTCATTTCGAAGGACTCGTCCAGTTCCTCGTCATCTTCGATGCGCACACCGATCAGCTCCGGGTTGGTTGACCAGACCACGGTGCGATCCAGCGCATACACCGTCGCCAGCAGTATGCCCGGCAGGTGTTCCACATGATCGAGAAACTCAATGCGCGCAGCGGCACGGGTTCCAGGATCGACATCGGGGTAGGCGTTTTCTTGCCGTGGGTCGAGCATCTCGCCCATGGTCCGGTTGGGAGAAATTGAAGCATGGCGAATTTCCGCATCGCCAATCGCCTGAATGAACTGCGCAGTCAGCATCGAATCGCGCTCGATACTCTCCTCAACCACGAAGCGCGTAGAGACGTAACCGAGCCCCAATGCCACGGCGGCAATAATGAGAAAGCTCGCCAGGGAAAACCAGCGCACCAGATTGAAGGGCGGACGCCAATCCTTACCCTCTGCCGCTGCCGGTACTGTCGGGACAGCTGCATTTTGTTCTTCCAGTGTCTGCATGGGACTGTCCTGGTCGCGGGTTAGAAGCCTTTTCAGCCGTGTTTCGAATCAGTGTAGGTGGCATTGATCGCAATGCCCGGGCAATGAATCTATTTCGCCACTATTGCACCTGCGCTTTGTCTGGAACCGCGATGGAATGTTGATGTTCGGGTGCTTCGTTACCAGCAGCCAACGCGCTGGACGGCGGATGCTGGCGATCGGTTTCTTCCTGCAAAAACGTGATGATCGACTGCGCGGCACGTTCGTCCATGCGCAGGTTGGGCATCGGGATTTGGTCGAAGCGCTCGAACAGCTCCATGGCAATCGGGTCCTTTTCCGCCAGCATGCGGTCCGGTTCGCGGATCCAGCGACTGAGCCAGGCAGGATCACGCTGACGGGTCACGCCGATCAGGTCCGGGCCGATGCTGCGCAAGCCGATGCCCTGACCGTCCATTGGCCCCAGGCTGTGGCAAGACGCGCAACGGGTGCGGAACAATTCCTCGCCGCTGCTCGGTGGGCGGATCTCGGGAGCGTTGGCGTAATTTTGCTCAACGCTCGGTTGCTTCCAGTTCTGCAGGGTATTGGCCAACTGATCGGCCAGAATCCACGGGTTTTCGAATGGCGACGCCTTCATCCAGCGCCCCGTGGACTGGTTGCCGACAATCAGGCTCAGGTTGTGGTCCTTGCTGCGCCCGTTGTCGACGCCTTCGATGAACAACCCGAGTTTCTGCCGCAGCTCGGTGACGTCGGCGAACTCACCGGTGAGAAACTGCCAGCCCGGACCGACCTGGAAGCGTTGCGCATAGGCCTTGAGCACTGCGGGCGTATCGCTCAAGGGATCAATGCTGATGGAGTAGAAAAAAACGTCTTTGCCGACCCGGTCGCCGAGCAACTTCTGCACTTGACGCAGCCTGGCGGTTTCCAGTGGGCAGGAGTCGCTGCACGAAGTGAAGATGAAATTGATCACCACCACTTTGCCCTTGATCAGGTCATCGAAAAACCGCACCTGCCGACCGTCCTGATTGGTCAGCAGGGTGTTGGGGAAATAGTCGCCACCCCACGGAGTGGCGCTATCGGCGACTGCGGTTTCTGTTGCCGGTGCGGGTGTCGGTGGCACCGGTTTGGCGACCAGCAACTGGCTGGCCAGCAAACAGGCCGACAACAGCAGCACAAGGTGCATGCCCAAGGCGCGCGAGCGTGGTGTATGGCGTCTCATGTCGACACCCTCCCGGTTCATGGCTGGACCGTCACTTTCGGACCGAAGCCGTCGCCGGAGCGGAAGGTCGGCAATGCCGCTGAATTCACGTAGTGCACGCCATCCCAGCTGGGCAACGGGGTCGGCATCAACTGGAATTGCCCGGGCTTTTCAATGTCCCAACGCAGCAGCATCGAGTTGTCTTCGTGCTGAGTGTTGTGGCAGTGCTCCATGTACGTCCCGGCGAACTCACGAAAGTTGATCGCCACCTCGACATTGTCCAGGCCATCCTTTTCCGAACCGATGCGATACACGTCCTTGCGTGCCCACTTCTCCCACTCCGGCGGCGCCTTGCCACCGCGGCTGAGGATGATCCCCTCTTCGAAGTGCACGTGCACCGGATGGCTCCAGCCAGTACCTCCTGCCTTGATGCTCCACACTTCCAGAGTGCCGAATCCGGCAACACCGGCATCGGTAGGACCGCTGGCCAATTGGGTGGAGGCGTTCAGGCGGCGGGGGTCCATGTGGAAGCCGAAACCACCATCGGTCTTGACCGTCCACGGTGCCTCATCGGTGCCGTCGGAACGACCGAAGATGAACGTGCGGTGACGAGCCTTGGCCAGCAGCGCCTTGTCGGTAGCGTTGTCGCGATGGATCTTCAGCGGGATCATCACCAAACCTTCAGCCTTGCCCGGCTTGGCTGGTTCATAAGCCGCCGGGTCCATGGCCAGGTCCTGACCGGTGTACGCCTTGACGTTGAGTTGCAGCACTTTGCCTATCACCGGGTCGCCCTTGTCCCACATTGGGCCTTTACTGGTTTGCTTGATCACCGCCTTGTAATTTTCCGACAGTGCATCCGCAAGCGACACCGGCTCTTTCGGGCCTTTGCCGTCGTCATGCACCAGCAGGTTGACGAAGAAAATCTTGTCCCCCGGCTTGATGCCGTTTTTCGCAAAGTTGACGATGATGTCGAAGCGCTCGGCAATGCCCTGGGTCGGCAGGATGGCGTTGTGGTTCTGTTTATCGCCGTCAGCGTCGAGATCCATGGTGCCGTCGAATGGCACGCTGTGCTCCATGATGTTGCCGTCATTGGCGATCATGTGAAATGGCACCCGGGCATAAGACACGCCCGAGCCTTTAGGTCCCTGGAACTCGCCGCTGGTACCTTTGATTTCACGCACCAGTGCCAGTTTGAAGTAACGCGATACCGAACCGTTGAGCATGCGGAACCGGTAGCTGCGAGCACGTACGTCCAGGGTCGGTTTCCACTGCCAGTTGACCAGCAACTGGTCGCCGATGAAACCGTCAGTGTTGAACGGGTTGAACCACAGTTGGCCGTTCTGATCCCAAGCCTTGTCGGCGAACACCAGGTTGACGTCGTAATCGCGGTTGCCCCATGACAAGGCACTGCCGCTGGGAAAACGCAGGTTGACCCCGTCGTTCACCGATTCGTTACCTCGGTCCAGGGCGCTGTAATAGTTCATCATCGCCGCATTGCCCTTGTAGACATTTTGCGCGGTGAAATCGAGCATGTGATCGTGGAACCAGTGAGTGCTCATGGTTTCACGCCAGTCGCCACGGATCTTGATCGTGCCGTTTTCGCAGGTTTTCCTGCTTGGATTGATATCGTTGGTCCACAGGGTCTCACCCGGCGCGCAAGGGAACGCGGCACGCGGGTCATGGGCATCGGTGTTGATGGTGTCGTAACCGGCCAACTGGATCGGCCAGCGATAGTCGTAGTACTGCCCGGGGAAGAAAAACGCGTTGGCATAGCCGTCGCTTTCCGCCGGAGCATGACCGTTGTGTTCGTGGGTACTGATTGTGTGCAGGCCAAAACCCATGTTGGCCGACGGATCGATGGGCAAACCGTTGTAGTGACGCATCAGCATCGGCTGGCCGTAACGCACCATCAACAATTTCGGCGGCAGGGTGCCATCGAAGGTCCAGACCGAGTTGTGGTTCTGTACCGGCATGCTCGGGTGAAAACGCGGATCGACGCCTTTGGCGGTGCCGTCCGTTGCCGGTACACCGGCAACGTTGTGATAAAGGCCACCGGGGCCGAATTCGCCCAAGGCATAGCCATGCCGTTGCAGGCCATCACGCAGGCCGCCGTTGAGCCGTGCGCCGGTCTGCACGGTTTTATAGGCCGCTTGCGGATAGAACTCGTTCCAGCGCTGATGTGACCAGCCTTTTCCCGGTGGACGACCTTCGGCGGAGGAACCGACATGACGATTGAGAAAGTACTCGATCTGCGCCTGCCACGGGTTGCGGTCAACGACGTTGGAATATTGGCTGGGAAATGGGGTCAGGCCCGGTTGGCGTAGAAACGCATCGAGCGCCGGGCCGGGCGGCGCACTGCGGGCTGCGCTGGTGGGGTCTTGGGCTGGCAACGGGCCGATGGCTGCTGGCGGAAACGGCAACGGTGCCGCCGGTGTGGTGGCGTCGAGTTTTTCCGGGCCGAATTCTTCGAACAACAAAAGTTGCTGGGTGAACGGCTGAGCGCCAAACAACGGACTGGGTTTGCCATTGGTGGGGTAATTGAAACTGGTCTGCACGCTCGGCGGCAGTACGTTTTCCATTCGTGTTGTATTGCGTGTGCCTTTGGTCCCGTCCGGCAGATCGAAGGAGTCTTCGTTGGCCTGCGGCATGGTCAAAATGGCATTCAACGCCCCAACCTTGTCTTCTGGTTCATCGTAGTAAGCCGAAGGATCCGTCGGCTCGGGCTGTCGCTCATCATCTATCGGGCTGGCGCGCAATACCCCTGTGCTTATCGTCATCGTCAGTGCGACGCTCAACGGCGTCAACAAACCAAACCACTTGAAGGGATACCGCGCTTTTGTGTCCATCACCAACCGCCTCGAATATGGGAAGGGGGTGATGGACGTTTTGCAAGGAGCTCGCCATTTTTGTAACCAATTTATACAAAAGTATTAACACCGCCAAAACAATGGCTTATCAACATCAATCTGCCATGTCCGGGGGAAAAATTGGGGAATGGCACCCGCTAACGGGGAAAGTTGCCCCCCCGTTTTCAGGGGATTAACTTGAACGAAAGACGCACGCGCGTGCCTTCGCCTTCACGGCTATCGAGCGCCACCGTACCGCCAAAGCGCTCCATGATTCGCTTGACCAACACCAGCCCGACCCCCAGCCCACCTTGCTTGGTGGTGAAAAAAGGTCGGAAAGCCAAGCGCCGTTGCTCTTCGTTCATACCTTTGCCGGTGTCGCCGATGGTCACGCACACACCTTGGGAAGCACTCGGTTCCAGGCTGATCGTCAGCGTACCGCCTTCGTCCATGGCCTCCAGCGCATTGGCCAGCAAACTGTTGAGAATCTGGGTCAGCTGCACGTGTTGACTCAAGACCATCGGCGTCTCTTTGGGGGTAAACACCACCGTGACCCGGCCCCTGGCGATCTGCTGCTCGAACGCGTTCAGGCTGTCGTGCAGCACCGCGACCAGGTTGACCGGTTCGGCTTCGTCGTTGAGCGGTCGCAAGGATTGCAGCAACTCCCGGACCCACTTCGACATGCGATCGACCTGGCCGATGATGTCGTTGATGTTCTTGTGCGCCGGACCGCTGTCGAACTCCAGCGCCAACTCGGCGCTTGAACGAATGGTCGCCAAAGGGTTGCGCAGACTGTGGGCCACTGCCGAGGACATTTCGCCCAAGGCCACGTAGGTTTCGTTGGTGATCAGTTGCTTTTGTTGCGTCGCCAGCAAAATCGCCGCCCGCCGCACGATCCAGTAAAGACCCAGGTAGATCAACCCACCGCCCAACGCCGTCGCCAGCCAGATCAAGACCAGGCCACGTTCCATGCGGCTGATCAGATCCTTGGGCTCCTTGTAGATCTCGACCATCGCAGTGACGTTTTTGCCTTCGGCGTCAAACAGCGGAATGTAGTTTTCGATGAAGATGTATTCCGGCGGTGTGACGAATTTCTGTTCCATGCGGCCATGGTCGACATCATGGTAACTGGCCGATACCGGTGTCTTCGAGGCGAAGGCCTGATCCAGATCCTCATCGACATGAATCGTGGTGCCCATCAGCGCCGGGTTGGTCGACCAGATAATCATCCGGTCAGGCGCATAGATGTTCGCCAGGATCACGTCCGGCAAATGCTCGATGTGGTCGAGGAACTCGCCCCGGGCATTGGCACGGGCCATCGGATCGACGTCAGGGAAATCCCGATCTTTGCGCGGGTCGAGCAACTCGCCCATGGTCCGCACGTTGGGGATTGAAACGTGGCGGACTTCGGCGGCGGCGATCGCCTGAATGAACTGAGATGTCAGCAACGCATCGCGCTGCACGCTTTCGGTAATCACGAACTTGGTGGACACCGAGCCCAACGCCACCGCCACTGTGCCGATCACCGCCATGCTGATGAGCGAAAACCAACGCAGCAGGTTGAACGGCTGTTTGCGCGAGCTCAAGCGCATGTCGGCCTGGTCGGTGGTCAGTGTCTTGGCAAGCGTGGTCATCAATATTGTTCCCGCAAAAGCCCCTATAGGTTTATAGCCCACTGCTGGCAGATTGCCCGGCTGCAACCTGTTCTCCCCCTGCTCCGTTGCCCCCATCTACCCCCAATCCTGGGGAAAGAGGCCCGTTCCCCTCCGCAGGCAAATGCAGCTTGTCGCCAGACGAACGCCTGTGCACCGGGCCTCTCATAGCCGTTTTTCGCGATTGGCATGGGAGTTGCCGAAGCCCTCCCAACTGACCCATATCCAAGGGGCAGGTACTCTGATAGAGGGATTACACATGCACCCTTTACTGTCCAAAACCGCGATCGCTCTGATCGTCAGTGCCATGGCCCAAGGCGTCGCCCAGGCTGCACTGTTTGCCGTAGACCCTGGCCCCTACACACCCGCCACCGGAGGTTTCGCCTCCTGGTACCAAGACAGTCACGGTCGAACCCTCGACCTTTGCCTGTCAAAGGCTGTCAGTTCCAGGGTTCCCAGTGCACCCGGTGCGCCGTCCTACATGTGTGTTTTGAATCCAACTCCCGGGGTTTTCGACGACACCCAACCCATCGTTTTCCCGAGCAACTTTCCCGATGAAACGTTCTGGTTCACCGGCGACGGCGCCATCGTCGATGCTGCCCGCGGCATCGACCTGACCTACGTCAGCGCCGTCGAAGCAGCCTTCGCCGCCGAAGAACCGAAGGAAGGTGATCAGGTCAGTTTCGGTCGTATCCGTATTCGGGTCGACGTGCCCACCGCGGGCGTCTACACCATCACCCACCCCTACGGCGTCGACATCTTCGACGTTCCCGCGGGCGGGACCCGCGCCATCAACATGACCCGGGACATCGGTATCGGTACACCGAAAACCTATGACGGCGCGCTCAAAAGTGACATTGGCCCGTTCCTGCGCAGCGTCAATGGCCCCTACACCGAGACCAACCCGGTCACCGGTGCTGCCGAGCAGTTCGTTGGCGATCCAAACCTCGCAGAAGCCTTTACCGGCAGTCCGTTCAACACCAACTACATTCGCATCGAGGGCCCGAACGGCCTGGACTTGCGGACAACGGTGATGGCCATTTCCGGCAAACTGTCGACGGTGACCCGCCCCACTCCGCTGATCGCCGAGCGCAGTACCTACTCTCGCAAGGCAGGTGAAAGCGCACCCGTGGCGCAACAAGACGTTTTCGTGTTGGCACCGCCGCCACCGGCCACCGTGAAGCTGGACAGCAACAGCCCGGTACTGAACCTCACCGAGGCTGACACCACCGGCCACTGGTACGCCCAGTCCGCCACCAACCCGACGTTGCCGAGCAACCTGGTGGTGACGGCTGACAACCACCTGGCCATTCCCACCAGCACCCCAACCTCCATCTCCATGCCGCTGACCGACCTGGTGGTGATCTCACGGGCCGAGTACAGCCTGAACAGCGGACAGATCACTGTCGTGGCCTCGACCAGCGATGAAACCTCGCCTCCGGTCCTCACCGTCACTACCGGTACCGGGGTCGCCATCGGCGCCCTCAGTGGCGATGGCGCAGAGAAATCCCTGTCGACCGGCATCTCGCCGATTCCACCGGCCAAGGTTCACGTGGCGTCATCCAATGGCGGCAGCGACACCGAAGAAGTGGTCATCGTGCAATGAACGCTCTCATGCCCAGACCCGCATCAGGAGGCATCATGAACAAGTGGCCACGCTTTGCGCTCAACGCGCTCGGGCTGACTCTTTCGCTGACCGGCAGTGCGTTCGCGCAACTCGCTGCGGTCGATCCCGGTCCCTACACCTTTGCCACGGGGAAATTCCCCATGTGGTATCAGGACAACAATTCACTGTCGCTGGAACTGTGCCAGTCGCGGGCCACCAGCTCGCGCTCGCCGGGCGTTCCTGGCGCACCTTCCTACATGTGCATCCTGAATCCGGAACCCGGGGTTTATGACGATACCTTGCCGATGGTATTCCCCGACAACTGGCCACCGGAAACCTTCTGGTTCCTCGCCGAAACCACCATCCCCGATGTCGGCGGCTATGGCGTCGACGCCTACGTGGCCGGGATCGAAGCGGCATTCGCCGCGGAAAACCCTGTCGACGGTGACCAGGCAAGCTTCGCCCGCATTCGCCTGCGGATAAACGTACCGGTGGCAGGCACCTACACCATCACCCACCCGTACGGCGTGGAAACGGTCAACGTCACCACACCCGGCCGTCGTGCCATCAACATCACCCGCGACATCGGCATCGGCGCACCAGGCAATTTCAGTGGTGCTCTGAACGGTGAGGTCGGCCCGTTCCTGCGCAGCGTCAACGGTCCCTATACCGAAGTGAACCCGGACACGGGCGCCATCGAGACGTTCGTCGGTGACCCGAACCTTACCGAAGCGGTCACCGGCAGCCCCAACAACACCAACTTCCTGCGCGTCCAGGGCCCGCCCGGGACCATTCAGACCACGCTTTTTACCGTGTCCGGCAAAGTCCTCGACAGCCGTGCGCAGACCCTTGCGGAAATCGGACGCGCGACTTACCGCCGCACTTCTACAGGACCGGGCACCAGCAGTACCCGGGTCGAGGTGTTCGGCAAATCGGCGAACAATTCGAGCCTGTGCTTCCGCGAAACCGTTGCCCTGGTTCCCGGACCACCACCATCGCCGTGCCTCACCAGCATGCTTGGCGACAATACCGGCCAGTTCTTTGGCCACCGCCTGACCGGCAGCACCGTACCGCCAGTGGTCGTGCTCACCGCGACCGACCCGACCGGCACCACCCGGCCGACAGCGGTCTCGAGCAAAGTCACTGACGTGGTGAAAGTACAAACCGCTCGCTATAACTGGAGCGACCACAGCCTGCTGATCGAAGCCATCTCGTCGGACGAAGTGGTGGTACCGGACATGGTTGCCCAGGGCTACGGACGGTTGACCAAGTCAGGCACCCTGCAACGCCTGACCGTCGCCGACCTGCCTCAGCCTCCGGCCAGCGTGACCATCAAATCGGCCTCAGGTGGCAGCGATGTCGAGCCGGTCGTCGTGGTCGGCACCGCGCCGGACACCGGTGAAAACCAGGCACCGCTTTCTGTCGCCGACAGTGGCAGCACCAGTTTCGGCGTGCCGATCACCCTCAGCCTGCTGACCAACGACAGCGACCCGGATGGCAACACACCGCTGAGCATCACCGCGTTGACCCAACCGGCTGCCGGCCAGGGCAGCGTGGTGTTGAACGGTTCCACCGCGGTGGTCTACACCCCGCCAGCCGTGGTCAATGCACCGTTGACCACAACGTTCACCTACAAGGCTCAAGATGCCAAGGGCCTGGCCTCGACCGCTGCGGCGACCGTGACCATCACCGTGGCGCCGAACCAGCCTCCGGTGGCCGTCGCCGACAGCATCGCGACCCTGGGTGTGTCGATTCCGATCAACGTGCTGGCCAACGACACCGATCCGGAAGGCAACGTGCCGCTCGCAATCGCCAGTTTCACCCAACCACCGGCGGATCGCGGCTCGGTGACCAGCAACGGTACCGTCCTGACCTATAACCCACCGGCGACGGTCACCACGGCGTTCACTACGACCTTCAGCTACATCGCCCGGGACAGCTTCGGTGCCCAGTCGACGTCACCGGCAACGGTCACGGTGCAGGTCTCGCCACGTCCTGCCGCGGAAACTTTCGCGGTCACGGCAGCCACGGTGACAGCCCGTTCCAACAATCGCTTCAACTGGGACTTCACGGGGACTTCGTCGGTGACCACTGGCAACACCATCACCATCCAGGTGACCACGCCGACCGGGCTGGTAACCCTGGGTAGCACCACGGTGCCGCTGACCGGACGCTGGCGCCTGACCGTCAGCAACTCGACCACGGTGATTCCGTCGGCGAGCCCGACAGCCACCATCACCTCGTCCCAAGGCACCGTGCGAACCGTCAACGTCACTGTGCAGTAAGCGCTCGCCCCACCGGCCGCTGCGGCGGGTGGGGCAAGCCCTCAACCAAAGGACTGCATCATGAAAACGCCGACCGCCGCCCTGCTCTGCCTGCTTCTGCTCTGCAGCAGCGCGGGTGTGCGCGCCGACGATTTGCTGGAAAACGACGACCTGGCACCCGCTGCCGATCTCGGCGAGCTGCCGCCCCCGGTGGGCCAGCAAGCGTTGATCGACCAGAACGGCCAGGCCAACGTCGCATTGCTGCAACAGCACGGCCAGTCGCTGCTCGGCCAGATCGTGCAGTCAGGCAGCAATCAGGAAGCATTCATCCTGCAACAAGGCAGCGACCTGATGGCATTGATCAACCAGCAAGGTTCCGGCAACGCCGCATCGATTACCCAGACCGGCAGCCACAACCGTGCGCAGATTTCCCAGAACGGCAACAACAACGACGCCAACATCGTCCAGGCCGGCACGGGTCAGCAAAGCGCTGTGACCCAGGCAGGCAATGGCATGAGCGTATCGGTCACTCAATTTCGCTAAAGCACTGCACCACTTGGAGGTTTCAAAATGTTCAAACTGACGCCCCTCACAGCCGCCATACTGGTCATTGTCAGTGCCCAGGCAATGGCCGATGACAGCCTGTCGATACAAGACCAGGCCGGTACCGCCAACATCGCCGATGTGAAACAGAGCAATGCTCCGTTCAGTACCGTCACCCAGCAGCAAGTTGGCCAGGGCAACGATGCGGCCGCCGTGCAAGACACGGCCACCAGCACCATTACCCAAACCCAGGTCGGCGACTACAACGCCGGGTACGCAGAACAACTGTTCGAGAACAACAGCACCATCACACAAACCCAGACCGGCAGCTTCAACATCAGCCATGCCAGCCAGTCGATCGGGGTCGGCAATGGCGAAGCACTGCAACAGCAGGAAGGCTCCGGCAACTTCTCCTTCATCTATCAGGACAGTCAGGAAAACACCTCCGGGCAAACCTACCAGTACGGCGACGGCAACGAAGCCAACATCGAGCAGATCCAGTTAGGCATGGCCAACAACGCGGTCATCATCCAGTACGGCACCACCAACTACGCGACCGCCGAACAGATCGGCCACATGAACGGCCAGATCAACATCAATCAGGCCGGCAGCTCCAACTATGCCTATGGCGATCAGCGCTATGGTGAAGGTGGCAATCTGACCATCAACCAGTACGGCGACGGCAACGGCTCCGAAGTCTGGCAAGACACTCAGGTCAACGCCCAGGCCACCATCAACCAATATGGCGGCGCCAACGAAACCATCGTCGATCAGAGCTTTGGCGAAAACAACGTCGCCACCGTGCTACAGGTCGGCGACCTCAACGCCATCTACGCCGATCAGTTCGAGTCACTCGGTTCCACTGTCGCGCTCTATCAACAGGGCACCGGCAACGTGCACTTCACCTACCAGAGCGGCGACAGCCATGTGCTCAATGCCACGTCGGTGGGCAGCGACAACAAGGTCTATGCCAGCAACTGGAAAGGCCCGCAATCGGGCGGCCAGTTCGGCAGCAACCAGCGCGCCACCGTCAACCAGGCCGGCAGCGGCAACGTCGCCAACTTCACCCAGGACGGCGTCGGCCACGTCATGACCACCAACCAGACCGGGACCGGCAACAAAACCACGGTCAGCCAGGCCGACTCCTACAACGAGTTGTACTTCGATCAAAACGGCAGCGACAACATCCTGATCTCCGACCAGCGCGGCACCACCAACCTGGCTCAGGGCAGCACCAACGGCACCGGCAACAGCACCGAGTTCAACCAGGAAGGCACCGGCAACCAGGCATACACCGCCCAGCTGTATGGCGACGACAACATGATCACCATCAAACAGGCCGACACCCTGAACGTGGCTTACGTCACCCAGGGCGGCACCGGCAACATCGCCAGTGTCGATCAGAGCGGCATGACGCAAACGGCCACCGTGCAACAGTTTGGCTCGGCCAACCAGGCAACTGTGTTGCAGCAATAATCGCGCGGCGTGAAAAACCGCGGCTCTCGGGGGAGAGTCGCGGTTTTTTTTGGTGGCGTACTTATAAGGTCAAACCTGCGGATCGAGGTTATCCAGTGCCCGATTTACCGCCAGTTCTCCCAGCATGATGATCTGCGCGATCCCCAGCAGGGCATTGCGCTGCGGGCCTTCGACGAACCCGGCGAGGTCACTGGCCATGACACTGGCCGAGGCCAGGGATTCACAGGCATGGGCCAACAGCGTTTCGGTGTTGATATCCGGGACGATGGTGAACATGGTGCTGGGTTGATGAGTTGGGGACGGGGCTTTCGGTGGGTTGAGGTGGTAGTCCAACGCCCGGTCGGCCGCTTCATGGAGTTTTTTGGAGTTGGGGGAGTCGTAGGGCGAAACGGTGTCGGTTTCAGGGGGATTGGGGGTGGGTTTGAACATGGTAAAACTCCTTGATCAATGGAGCCGCCACACATCGCTGCTAAACGAAAAGGTGGCGGCTGTACGCGGGTTAGCAGACCAGGGATCAAGGAACCCGGCGCACCGAAGTGCCCCACGCACAGCCACCATGACGCAGACTTGCCTGCACTCCGAGTGCGCAGACAGATCAAAGGGTGACACTGGCGAGCCTTGAAATTTACCGAGCTGCTAAACCCGATCGCTGGAAAAGTAGCGACACGAGAACGATAGAGACAAGGGCCAAGGCGCACAAGCCGGCGGATTCTGGCGTAGTTGTAGGTAACGACGCAAGGCAACGTAGCTTTCAGGAAGCAATCTTGAACGCTTTTAAACATGCCGTAGGGATTGGTTGGCTGTCAGGCCGCTATCGCTGGCAGGCCAAGCTCCCACAGGTTTTGTGGTCTATGCCGATTCAGCAGACGAAAACATCCATTGTAGGAGTGAGCCTGCTCGCGATGGTCGTTAACGATGACGCGGGCTATCTGAATGTCCGTATCGCCCAATCGTTTTTCGCGAGCAGGCTCGCTCCTGCAGGGATCGGGTACATCTGTTAGGGATTGGTTGGCTGGCAAGCCAAGCTCCCACAGGTTTTGTGGTCTATGGGATTTCAGCAAACGAAACCAACCTGTGTAGGAGTGAGCCTGCTCGCGATGGTCGTTAACGATGACGCGGGCTATCTGAGTGTCCGTGTCGCCCATCGTTTTTCGCGAGCAGGCTCGCTCCTGCAGGGATCGGGCACATCTGTTAGGGATTGATTGGCTGTCAGGCCGCTATCGCTGGCAAGCCAGCTCCCACAGGTTTGGTGTAGGGATGGCTGTAAAAGCGCAACCATGAGCCGCCGTTGCCGCAGCGACAGGTATTCAACCAATCACCACTCACCTTCACCCGCTCAACTCCAGCCCCTGTGAGAGCAAGCCCCCACAGGGACCAAAGCAAATTCAACGCCGGGTAATCACCACCTCCAGATATTCACTCGGCATCACCAAAGACCTGTCCCCCGCCCGATTCGAACGATTGATCAGTTCCGTCAGGTCGTTTTCCAGCCCCTTGGCACCGTCCGGTGGCAATGCTGCGAATGCCTTGTGCACCGGGCCGTACCACATACGGAAGGTGTCGATGAAATGCGCCGCGCTGCGATAGCGGAAATTGAAGGTCTTGCGCGTCACCTGAACCAGGAAGTTGCGCTCGTCGAAGTGTGTGTGCAGCCAGGCTTCGGTGCCCCACTGCGAAGGCGGTTGCGCGCCCGGTGGTGGCGGCATGTGTCGGCCGAGGGTCTTGAACATCTGGCCGACGAAACCTTCCGGCGTCCAGTTGGCCAGACCGATCCGGCCACCGGGCCGACAGACCCGTGCCAGCTCCGAAGCGGCTTTGGCCTGATCCGGGGTAAACATCACGCCGAAGGTGGAAAGCACGGCATCGAAACTGCCATCGTCAAACGGCAGCGCTTCGGCATCGGCCACCTGGAACGTAACATTCAGGCGTTCCGCCCTGGCGCGATCTTCGCCGCGTTCGAGCAATGCGGCCACATAGTCAGTGGAGGTGACCTGACAACCGCGCCGCGCGGCAGCCAGCGTCGCGTTGCCGTTACCGGCCGCGACATCGAGCACTTGCTCATCGCACAACAGATCACAGGCTTCGGCCAGTTGCTCGCCGACGATCTGCAAAGTCGTGCCGATGACGGCGTAATCACCACTGGCCCAGGCGGCCATCTGGCGGTTTTTCAAGGCAGTAAGATCAATGGGTGTACTCATGGAGACGATCTCTGGGTTGGAACACAGATCAACTACCGGCGCGTTATTCCGCCGTGGTGGGATCGATGATGTTCATGACCTGGGAAACGCGATTGGCCGGGAAACCACTCAGCCGTGCATGCTCCTGGATCTGTTCTTCGCTTGGCGCGATGTACACGCAGTAGAGCTTGTCACCGGTGACATAACTCTGCAGCCACTGCACCTGCGGCAGATCGCGCAAGGCCCTGCAGGACTTTTGCGAAGCGGCTTTCAAATCCCTTTCTGACAGTGTTCCAGCACCTGGAATCTCGCGTTCTATGACGAACTTAGGCATGGCAACCTCTCATTCTTGTTATTGATGACAGAGCCGGGCTGACCCTGTGCGTCAACTATCGCGCTGCCGGCCTCCGGCGTCCTGTCCGATCGTCGGCCAACCTTGGCCGATCGTCCGGCGGTTTCACAAGTCGCTGCGGCAGGCTCACAATCGAGAACATCGGTCCGCACGGGAAGGTCATCATGGATGCCCTGTCACAGACCCTGCGTGTCGTCCGTCTGGTCGGCGCCATTTTCATCAATGCCAGGTTCACTGCACCGTGGTGCTATCAATCACCGAGGGCCGATACGGCGGCACCGTTTCTGGAGCCGAACGCCGAGCGGGTGGTGATCTTCCATCTGATCACCGAGGGCGAGTGTTATGTCGAACTGGGGGATGATCCGCCCCTGCAGCTGAGCGCTGGCGATGTCGTGGTGTTCCCCCAGGGCGATGCCCATCGCATGAGCTCGCAACCAGGATTGACACCGGCCAGCGGGACGCGGCTGGACAAGGTGCTGGCGCGACGGCCACGGCAACTGAGCTACGGTGGTGGCGGCGCGGTCACGCGTCTGGTCTGTGGTTATCTGGCGTGCGATACGCGGTTGGCGGGCATGTTGCTCACTGGATTGCCATCCGTGGTGCGGGTCAATGTGCGCGGTTCGAATGCCGGGGTCTGGCTGGAATCTTCGGTGCGTTATGCCTTGGCCGAAGCCCGCTCGCCGCGGCCTGGCGGTGAAGGCGTATTGGCCAAACTGGCCGAAGTGTTGTTCATCGAAGTCCTGCGCCTGTACATGCACGAGCACGGCAAGGCCCGCACCGGGTGGCTGGCCGGGGTCAGCGACCGGATCGTCGGCGCCGCACTCAATGCCTTGCACAAAAAGCCCTGCCACACCTGGACCCTGGAGGAACTGGCACGAACGGCCGGCACCTCCCGATCCGTGCTGGCGGAGCGCTTCCAACAATTGGTCGGGGTGTCGCCGATGCAGTACCTGACGCAATGGCGCACGTTGCTCGCAGCCAACCTGTTACGCAGCAGTAACAGTTCCTTGATGCGCATCGCCGAAGAAGTGGGTTACCAGACCGACACGGCGTTCAGTCGGGCATTTCGTCGAGAGTATGGAGCGCCGCCAGCGGCGTGGCGGCGCAGTCAGGAGAATCGCTCGGTGACCCACGGCACAATGCATGTGAGCCATTGAACGGCAGGATCAAACGGCTGGAGCGCTAGCCTTGGCGTCGGCCTTGGCCTCTTCCAGCAGCTGCTGGATCATCTGCTCCTGGGTGTCATACCGACCTTCACCGAAGTGGGTGAAACGCACCTGGCCCTTGGCATCGATCAAGTAGTGGGCAGGCCAGTACTGGTTGTCGAAGTTGCGCCAGATCGCGTAGTTGTTGTCGATTGCCACCGGGTAGGTGATGCCGTACTCCTTCACCTTGTCCTTGACGTTGTCGATGATCCGTTCGAAGCCGTACTCAGGCGTGTGCACGCCGATCACCACCAGTCCGTCCTTTTCGTACTTCTTCGCCCAGTCTTTGACGTACGGCAGGGTGTGCTTGCAGTTGATGCAGTCGAAGGTCCAGAAATCCACCAATACCACTTTGCCTTTGAGCGATTCGTTGGTCAGGGCTGGCGAATTGAGCCATTGCACAGCGCCGTTCAGCGAGGGCATGGGGCCCTGGGCATTGTCCATGGAATCGGCCTTGACCTTGCTGACGAAGTAGTCGACGACCTTGGGCACGGTTTCGAGCACGCCTTTCTCGACGCGGCTGACACCTTCCGACGAGGTATTGGCCAACAGCACGCTATCAGCGCCAGTGGAGATCACCGCCGCCCCGGCCAACACGGCGACACCGGCACCACGACGCAACCAGCCAGTGACCGGGATCGATGGTTTCAGGCGATTGACCAGGCCGCGACCGGCGAAGATCAGGATGCCCAGCGACAACGCACTGCCCAAACCGTAAGCCACCAGCAACAGGCTGGTCCCGGCGTTCGCACCCTGCAACATGGCACCGGTCAGGATGACCCCGAGGATCGGCCCGGCGCACGGTGCCCACAGCAGACCGGTGGCGACCCCGATCATCAGCGAGCCCAGCGGACCGGAAACCTTTCGGCTGTCGGGGTCCAGGCGATTGCCCAGCAACACGAACGGTCGTGCCAGCCAGTCGCCGACCCGAGCGGAAATCAGCGACAGGGCAAACAGCACCATCACGATCAGGGCCACATGGCGGCCGGCATTACTGGCCTGAATGACCCACTCGCTGCTGACCACCGCCAGGCTGGCGACCAGGGCAAATGTCACGGCCATGCCGCCGAGCGTCAGCAGGATCGAGGAGCGGGTGCGGTCGGCACCCGCGAACAGGAACGGCACGACCGGCAGAATGCACGGGCTGAGGACGGTCAATATGCCGCCCAGGAAAGCGATGAGAAACATGGGATCACCTATTACGAATCAGAGGGCGACATACATCCCCTGTGGAAGCTGATTGCCAGCTCCCACAGTGGAACGGTGGTGTTCGGGCTTCAGCTGTTCTGGCTTTCCTGTTGCTTGCCCTGTGGCGTGTGGCTATAACCGTTTTCGGCAACCACCTGAGCTTGCGGCGTGCGGTTGTAGCCATCCTCGGCGAGGAACCCCTCACCGCCCTTCTGCGCCACCGGCGTCAGCTGAAAGCACGTGCTGCTGCCGCAGGCACTTTGTTCAACAGCGGCATTGGCGTGGGCCGCGGCGCCGGCGACGGAAAAGGCAATGGCGGTCAAGAATCGGCTGACGTTGTTCATGGTGTTGTTCCTCGTTTCAAATGGGCTGGGCAATGGCTGATCGCAGGACTCAGTTATCCGAGCCGCAGTTATCGGAAATCTTGCGGTAGTCCACGACGTGGGTTTTGCTCTGGGAATCGAGGTAGGTCAGTTGCGCATCCACCACACCGCAAGAAGGCGTGGCGTCCTGTTTCAGCGATACGACTTTCTGAATGTCCAGGTGTGTACCGTAGGTGTACGGTTTAGCGCTGACATCGGATTCGGCACGGGCCGACAAGGTGCAGATGTTCAGGGCGGCAAACAGGCAAGCGGCGTAGACGGCTTTGGTGTTCATGGCGGTTTTCCTCAAGGTTTCGATAGGGTCAATCGTTTGTTGGCTAGAGGCCGTTAGGCTTGCCTCGATGGAACCTATTAAAAGCTCGCGAGGTATCCCGTATGTGTCGGGAACAGGCGCGGATAAATCGGTAAGTATCTGAGCCGGCGCGGGATACAGAGCGATACAAAACCCCGGAAAATCGCTTTTTTACGTCTGTGTGTATCCACCGACAAGCCAGATACACTGCAATACAAACCCCTGCGGGCGAGCAGGAAAAGGCTCGGTAGACTGTGCGGCATTCACCCCTTACAGAGGCAAGTCCCCATGGAGCACGTCGATCACATTCTCATCGTTGATGATGACCGCGAGATCCGCGAACTGGTGGGCAACTACCTGAAGAAGAATGGCCTGCGCACCACCGTCGTCGCCGATGGCCGGCAGATGCGGACTTTTCTCGAGTCCACACCGGTGGACCTGATCGTGCTCGACATCATGATGCCGGGCGACGATGGCCTGATGCTCTGCCGCGAACTGCGCTCGGGAAAACACAAGGCCACGCCGGTGTTGATGCTCACCGCCCGCAACGATGAAACCGACCGCATCATCGGCCTTGAGATGGGCGCCGACGACTATCTGGTCAAGCCGTTCGCCGCCCGCGAATTGCTGGCGCGGATCAACGCGGTGTTGCGCCGCACACGGATGCTGCCACCCAACCTGGTGGTCACCGAAAGCAGTCGCCTGCTGGCCTTCGGGCGCTGGCAGCTGGACACCTCGGCCCGTCATCTGCTGGACGGCGACGGCACCATGGTCGCCTTGAGCGGCGCCGAATACCGTTTGCTGCGGGTGTTCCTCGATCATCCGCAGCGGGTACTCAACCGCGACCAGTTGCTCAACCTGACCCAGGGCCGTGACGCCGATCTGTTCGATCGTTCCATCGACCTGCTGGTGAGCCGCCTGCGCCAACGCTTGCTGGACGATGCCCGCGAACCGGCCTACATCAAGACCGTGCGCAGCGAGGGCTATGTGTTCTCGCTGCCGGTGGAAATCGTCGGTGCGCCAGCATGAAGCTGTCGATGGGCTGGCCTCGCACCCTGGCTTCGCGGCTGTCGCTGATCTTCCTGATCGGCCTGATCCTCGCCCAGGCGCTGTCCTTCGGAGCGCAGTATTACGAGCGCTACGAAAGCGCAAAAAACACCATGCTCGGCAACCTGGAAACCGACGTCTCGACTTCCGTCGCCATCCTTGACCGCTTGCCCGCCCATGAGCGCGCCGGATGGCTCAAGCAACTGGATCGACGCAATTACCGATACCTGCTGGATGAAGGCTCGCCCGGTACCTCCATGGACATGAACATGCCCGAGGCGCCCATCGCGATGACTTCGATCAAGGATGCCATCGGCATGGAGTATCCCATGACCGTAACCGACATTCCCGGCCCGCAGAAACGCTTTCAGGTCCACCTGAAACTGTCGGATGGCAGCCCCCTGACCATCGACGTGCGGCCTTCAATGGTGCCGCTGTCGCCCTGGCTGCCCATCGTGCTGCTCGGCCAACTGGCATTGATGCTCGCCTGCACCTGGCTGGCCGTGCGCATCGCCATCCGCCCCCTTACCCGCCTTGCCGAGGCCGTGGACACCCTCGATCCCAACACCCATCCGGTGCTGCTGGACGAGAAAGGCCCGACCGAAGTAGCCCATGCCGCCAGGGCTTTCAACGCCATGCAGGCGCGCATCGCCGCCTACCTGAAGGAGCGCATGCAGCTGTTGGCCGCGATTTCCCATGACCTGCAAACGCCGATCACCCGGATGAAACTGCGCGCCGAGTTCATGGATGACTGCGTCGAAAAAGACAAACTGTGGAACGACCTCAGCGAAATGGAGCATCTGGTGCGCGAAGGCGTTGCCTATGCCCGCAGCGTTCATGGCGCCACCGAAGAGAGTCGTCGCACCGACCTGGACTCGTTCCTCGACAGCCTGGTGTTCGACTATCAGGACGTGGGCAAGCAAGTGAAGTTGAGCGGCAAGAGCACAACGGTCATCGATACCCGCCCCCACGCCTTGCGCCGGGTACTGGTGAACCTCACCGACAACGCCCTGAAGTTCGCCGGCGCCGCCGAATTGCTGGTCGAAAAAAACGCCGACGGCAGCGTCTCGGTGAAAGTCATGGACCGCGGCCCAGGCATCGCTGAAGCAGAACTGGCCCAGGTCATGGAACCGTTCTACCGCGTGGAAAACTCACGCAACCGCAGCACCGGCGGTACCGGGCTGGGTCTGGCGATCGCCCAGCAATTGGCGTTGGCGATCGGAGGATCGCTGACCTTGAGCAATCGCGAGGGTGGCGGCTTGTGTGCCGAGCTCAAGTTGCGGGGTTGATTGCCCAACACCGATGAATACCCTGTAAAGCCGCTGAATGCATATACGCTTAGTAAAACCTCAGCGACAGGGATACCGAGTGATGGATGACAACAGAAGGCCGATCAGCGCGCGTTCCACCGGTTGGGCCAAGCACATCACCAACGCGCTGGTGAAAAGAGACATCTCACCGAACCAGATCTCCGTCACCAGCATCGTCTTTGCGCTCGTCGGTGCCATTGCGCTGAACATCGATAACGGTGTAGCCGGATCAATCTGCTGCGCCGTCGCCATTCAATTGCGCCTGTTGTGCAATCTGTTCGACGGGATGGTGGCCATCGAAGGCGGCAAGCAATCCCCGATTGGCAGCCTGTACAACGAGTTTCCCGACCGTATCGCCGACAGTCTGCTGATCGTCGGGCTGGGTTACGCAATCTGGCAGCCGGAACTCGGCTGGTTCGCCGCCCTGGCCGCCGCGCTGACAGCGTATGTCCGGGTATTCGGTGGTTCCATCGGCCTGCAGCAGAATTTCATGGGACCGCTGGCCAAGCAGCACCGAATGGCTGTGATGACGGTCGGCCTTGTGCTCAATGCTGTCGAATTCCACCTCTACGCCAGCCACTACGTGCTGCTGCTGACACTGATCATCATTGCCATCGGCTCCGCTGCCACCTGCATCACCCGCACCCTGGCAATCTCCAGACAACTGAAGGAGGCCGGCCATGTGGATCAGTAATGCCCTGATCGCGGTACTCAGACTGCTGATCGGCGTCACCGCCCGCTGGGAAGGCCCGCCGGACCTCACCCGCCAGCGCATCTACTTCGCCAACCACAGCAGCCACATGGACACCCTGGCAATCATGGCCGCCCTGCCCCCCGAAGCGCGGGTCAATGTGAAACCGGTCGCTGCGGCGGATTACTGGGGCAAAAACCGGTTTCTTTCCTACATCTCCCAACAAGGCTTGAATGCGGTCCTGATCGAGCGCAACCCTGCGCCCGGCACCAATGTGCTGGAGCCGATTTTCGATGTCGTACGGGCCGGTCACTCGATCATCATTTTTCCCGAAGGCACCCGCTCCAGCCAGGCCTTGCCGGGGCCATTCAAATCAGGAATCTACCGGCTCAGCGAAACCTTCCCCGATGTCGACCTGGTGCCCATTTACCTGGAAAACCTGCATCGCTCCATGCCCAAGGGCAAGCATGTGCCCCTGCCGATCATCTGCACCATCCGTATCGGCAATCCGCTTCCAAGGATTGCTGGCGAAGACAAACAGCTGTTTCTGGAGCGGGCGCGTGACGCCATCGTGAGGCTGTCGAAATGAGTCTTGAGCAAAAATTCCTGTGGTTCTTTTTCGCGATCGCCTGCTTGTTGGCGCTCGCTTCGGTGATCGGTCGAGTGCTGGCCAGGCGTGCCACGAGCGAAGGCGCAATCTCCACCATCGAAAACCTCAACCAGCGCGTGAACGCCTGGTGGGGGATGGTGATCATCTTCTTCGTTTCCTGGTTATTGGGGCCGAATGCGACGGTGGTGCTGTTCGGCTTCATTTCCCTGTTCGCCCTCAGGGAGTTCATCACCCTGACCCCGACGACACTGGGCGACCACAACGCGCTGTTCTCGGCGTTTTTTATCTTGATACCCCTGCAATACCTGCTGATCGGCAGCCACTGGTACTCGATGTTCACGCTGCTGATTCCGGTGTATGCCTTTCTGTTGTTGCCGGCGATCGCGGTGTTGAGCCAGGACACCGAGGCGTTTCTGGAAAGAACAGCCAAGATCCAGTGGGGCGTGATGATCTGCGTTTACTGCATCAGCCACGCGCCGGCCCTTTTGTTGCTGGACCTGCAAGGGTTCACCGGCCAGAACGCGCTGCTGTTGTTCTATCTGGTGTTCGTCGTGCAGTTGAGTGATGTGCTGCAGTACGTCTTCGGCAAGCTGTTGGGCAAGCACAAAGTCGCGCCGTTGGTCAGCCCTTCGAAAACCGTGGAAGGGCTGGTAGGTGGCGGGCTGTCCGCCACGCTGATCGGCGGCTGCATGTTCTGGATGACGCCGTTCAACTTCTGGCAGTCGCTGTTGATGTCGCTGGTGATCGTGGTCATGGGTTTTCTCGGTGGCCTGGTCATGTCTGCGATCAAACGCAGCCTCAGCGCCAAGGACTGGGGCACTATGATCAAGGGGCACGGCGGCATGCTCGATCGCATGGACTCGATCTGCTTCGCCGCGCCGATCTTCTTTCACCTGACCCGGTACTTCTTTTCCGTGCTGTAAACCGATGACAACCACGGCTTGTCGGTCAGATGACAAACCGCGCCACCAGCGCATTCAGATCCACCGCCAATCGCGACAGCTCATGGGTCGCGGTGCTGGTCTGGTTGGCACCGGCGGCGGACTGCGAAGCCAGATCGCGAATGTTCACCAGGTTGCGATCGACTTCGCGGGACACCTGCGCCTGCTCCTCCGAGGCACTGGCGATGACCAGATTGCGCTCATTGATCAGGTGGATCGACTGGGTGATCTGCTCCAGCGCCACACCGGCGGCGCGAGCCAATTCCAGAGTGCTTTGGGTGCGATGATTGCTTTGCTGCATCGATGCCACGGCTTCGCCGGTGCCGTTCTGGATGCCGGCGACCATCTTCTCGATCTCCTGGGTCGATTGCGCCGTGCGATGGGCCAGCGCCCGAACTTCGTCCGCCACGACAGCAAACCCCCGCCCTGCTTCGCCGGCACGGGCCGCTTCGATGGCCGCGTTGAGCGCCAACAGATTGGTTTGCTCGGCGATGGCACGGATCACATCCAGCACCTTGCCGATATCACGCCCCTGGGCCGCCAGACCTTCAATCATCAGCGAGGTGTTGTGCACGTCGTGGGTCATGGTCTGGATGGCATCGACGGTTTCCACCACACGGTCACGGCCTTCACGAGCGGCCTGGGTCGATTGATTCGATGCTTCGGAGGTCGACACCGCGTTACGCGCCACTTCTTCCACGGCGGCGGTCATTTCGTTGACGGCGGTGGCGGCCTGTTCGATTTCATTGTTCTGTTGTTGCAAACCACGGGATGCGTCTTGAGTCACCGCGCTGAGTTCTTCGGCGGCCGTGCCCAGTTGTGTGGCGGAACCGGCAATCTGTTCGATGGTTTTGCGCAGGCTGGCCTGCATCGTGGCCAGGGCGCCGAGCAACCGCGCCGGTTCGTCCTTGCCATCGACCTCGATGGTCTTCGTCAGGTTACCTTCGGCAATGGTCTGTGCGGCCAGTACGGCGCGGTTCAACGGCGTGACGATGCTGCGGGTCAACAGCAAGGCCAACAGCACGGTCAGTAACGACGCGATTACCGCTACTGCGACGATGCCGGTAATGGCACTGTCGTAATTGTCCCCGGCAACAGTCGACGCCTGCTTGGCATCGGCGTTATTGAGCGCCACCAATTTGTTCAACTGCTCGCCCATCTGATCGGTACCGTCCTTGATCCGCGTATTGATCAGCGCGCGCATTTCATCGAGTTTGTTCTGCCGCGACAGCTCCATCATCTGGTTCTGGGCTTGCATGTAGTTGTTGAGCGTGGCCTCGAACGTCTTGTACAGCTGCGCTTCTTCGGCACCGGCCGGCAGCGCGGCGTAACTGGCTTGCGCACTGCGCAGCTTGTCGATCAGCACGTTGATGCGCGTCTGGGCTTCCTGCAACGCCGCTGGATCGCGGTTGACCAAAATCCGGAACGACAGAATGCGCATGCGCAGGACGTTTTCGGTCATGTTGCCGAGAAAACCGACGCTGGGCAGTTGCGTCGCCTCCATGTCGACGGAGGCCTGGCGGATAACCGTCATGCGGTTCACCGCGAACACACCGAGCACGATGACCAGCAAGGCAATGAAGGCAAAACCCAGGAAAGCGCGAGGCGCGATATTCAGCTGACGCAAGGACATAGGACAACTCTCGGGAAAGTGTGGCGGCGAGCATCCTTGCGTGATCACTGAAATGGCGGGCATGGGCGCACGCTTCTTCAGACAGGCGCCATTGTTGTAATGAATTCATGTACGCCTGTTGGTTGTATCGGCCAGGCTTGAGGATTATTGCGGGGGGTTCAGCAAATAAATTTCAAAGAGTCAGTACTGTTTCAGCGGTGAGACACCTGGCACGCAAGTACCCATTTTCACGCAGCACCCCCCCCTGCAGGAGCGAGCCTGCTCGCGATAGCGGTGAGTCAGTCACATCATTTCTGATTGAAAGACCGCCATCGCGAGCAGGCTCGCTCCTACAGGGGATGTGTGGTGGTTTGGAGATTGGCGCCGGTCAGAGGTTCACGCCCACCACGGATTGGTCATGCAACTGCTGCAACAACGCCAAGCCGTTATCAAAGAACTCTGATGAGCCGGTCATTCCCGCCTCGTCCGCCAATGCCAGCAACTGCGCCCGTCCGGTCAGCCCGGGAAATTCCTCGATGCGCTGCAACAGTCGAAACGCCAACGGGCTCAACCCGGAGAATTTCACGCTGAAATCCGGGTCTCGACGAACCAACAGCAACGTCGGCTGATCCGGCGCCACATCGGGCTGGAAATCCGGTCCCACCCTCTGCACCGGCCAGGCATACGCCAGTGGCCACGCCAAGGGTGAAACCTGCAACGGACGATCCAGCAACGACTCGCTATCGCCGGATGACAGTGGCTCAGCTTCGGACTGTTGCAGCGCCATCTCAACCCACTCGTAGTGCGCAAGTTCCACCATGAACGGCGGCCACGCCCCACTGGCCAATGCCTCAGGCTCTGACGCGAGAAACTCGACGAACTCTTGCGCGATCTCACCGAATTTCGGCGTGTGAGCACGGTAGTCGCGCAGGAAGATTCGCACCAGCGCCCGCCACTGTTGGTCACCGAGGATCTTCACCAGCACCGGGAAAGTACCGCTGATCAGCGACGACAGGTTGGCGAACACCAGATCGCGATAAACCTGCGCCCGTGCCGGGTCCATCTCGGGGGGTGGCGCGCAGTGGTCGGGGTCGCGCAGGTACAGGCCCATGCTGTTTTGCTGTTGGTGCAGCGAACGCTTAGCCACGGTTCACCTCCTCGGCCTGTAAACGGCGGATGGTGTCCAGTTCGGCAACAAGTTCGGAAAACGCCGGGAAGTTGAAGTCCCGTTCCAGCAGCGTCGGTTGCGCACCGAAACGTGCATAGGCCTCGGCCAGCAGCGACCAGACCGCAGGTTTGACCGAGGCGCCATGGGTGTCGATTTTCAAGGTGTCGGACTCATCGAAGTGCCCGGCGATGTGCATGGCCACCACGCGATTGGCATCGATGCCGGCCAGGAAGGTACGCGGATCGAAGCCGTGGTTGATCGAATTGACGTAGACGTTGTTGACGTCCAGCAACAGGTCGCAATCGGCTTCGCGCAGCACGGCGTTGGTGAACGTGACTTCATCCATGTCCTGCTGCGGCGCGGCGTAGTACGAGACGTTTTCCACAGCCAGGCGTCGACCGAGAATGTCCTGGGCCTGGCGGATGCGCGCAGCGACGTGATGCACCGCCTCTTCGGTAAACGGCAGCGGCAACAGGTCATAAAGATGACCGTCATCGCTGCAGTAACTCAGGTGCTCGCTGTACAGCGGCACGTTGTAGTGATCGAGAAAAACCCGCACCTCTTGCAGAAACCCGACATCCAGCGGCGACGGCCCGCCCAGCGACAGCGACAAGCCGTGACAGGACAACGGATAACGCTCGGCCAGGCTTCGCAACGCCGCGCCATGGGCGCCGCCGATACCGATCCAGTTTTCCGGAGCGACTTCAAGAAAGTCGAAATGACCGGCTGGGGCAGCCTGAAGGTCTTTCATTAAACCGCGACGCAAGCCGAGCCCGGCGCTGGCCTTGGCGGAAGTGAGGGGGGTCTGCATGGTGTCGATCTCAAGATTGTCAGAACGTAAGCACAGTTAATCGAAGCGGTGTATCGGAACTGTGTTGCGTGCCGACGGAAAACGGCAGGACTTGTATCGTCAGCAGGCCTGTACACACTGTGGTACAGGCCCGCCGCCCGGCATTACGCCAGGTCGTACTTCTCGCGCACCAGATGACCGATGCCGATGCGATCCAGCACGTCCATCGGGCACAGGAACGTCACGCGCACGGTGCCCGGCAAGCGACTGATATCGATGGAACCGGTAATGGTGGCGCGGTTGAGCACTTCGTCATAAGGCAGGCCGGTGACGGAAGCGGCGCGCTGCAAACCGTTCTCCACCGCAAGGTTGAGGTTTTCGCCGCTACCGATGAAGGTGATCGGACCGCTCTGCTCGATCTCCTGCTGGCCCCAACGTTCACCTAACGCCCGGACTTTTGCCTGCTGTTCGGCGTTCATCGGGCGCGCCATCGGCGGCAGGTCATCGAGGTTTTGCAGAAGGATCGGCCCATCCAGGGTCAGGTTCTTCACCACCTGCACCACCACTTCGGTTTCCCCGGAGCAATCGGTGGCATGCCCGGCGATCTCGCCATTGCCCTGCTGAGCGTGCATGTCCCCCATGTACACCCCGGCACCCGGCACTTTCACCGGGCAGATCAACACGCAGCCTTCGCGGATCGAATTGGTGTCCATGTGGCCGTCGGTCTTGGCCGCGTGCAGTTCTTCGCGGGTCATGCCGAAACGGTGCGGTGCATTGATCAGGTATTGGCCGAAATCAGCGCAGTTGTGCGAATCGGGAATGTCACGGGACGGCATCGTGCCGATGTTGCCGAGGAACGGCCGCATGTGCGCCGCGACGCCCGGAATATCGGCACGGGCCAGGGACAGGATCGAGTGCTGCGCAGCGAACTCCGGCAGTGCCGACATTTCGCTGGCGTTGCCGGCCAGTTGATTGGCGATGTCCTGATTGACCGTGAGGCTGACCTGGTTCTGCGCATCGAACACGATTACATAGCCGTGGCTGAAGCGAAACGCGCTGACTTCGGCGCCACAGTTGTTGCAACGAATCGCGTCTTCGCCAATGCCATCGACATGGCTGGCCGGGTGTTCGGTGCCGCATTTGGAGCAGAATTTGGCGACGAACGGATCGCCGTTGTAGCGCCCCTCAACGAACTTCATCACGCCGGAGGATGTAGCCAGCGACGTCACGCGCATGCTTTTGATCTTGATCGCCACGGCATCGCCGATCTGTGCACCGACGATGGCGACCGGTTGTGTGACTTCATGGCCACCCTCGAAGGCCGGCGTGATCATCGGTCCCCAACAGCCCGGCGGCGTGCCGGTGATCAGGGTGCCACCGTCAGCCAGCGGCCCGAGCATCGGCTGGCTCGGGCCGATAATGCCGTTGGTGTAGTGATCGACCCGCAGGCGATCGACCGGTGTGGCGTTGAGATTGGATTCAGGCACACGTGTTGTCATTGTGGTCCCCTTGACCGCATCAGGCGCGGAACAGAGTCAGGAGCGAACGGCCGCGGGTGAATGCGGCCAGGGAAAGTGGCTCAACAGTTCAGCGCAGGTTTGTATCTGGTCTGTGTTCGGTGGGGGTCTGCAATTGCGCGAGACTGTATCGAGAGGCCGTTTGGATACAGTGGGATACATGAGATCGCCGCAAAACCCTGTGGGAGCGGGCTTGCCCGCGATGAGGCCGGCACCTATTGCATTTTCGGCGGCTGACACACCGCAATCGCGGGCAAGCCCGCTCCCACAGGGCTCAGTGCAAAGCCATAGAGCACTTTCGTCGCTCCAACCCGCGGTATACGGCCTGCGAACTAAACTTAATGCACCACAGGACCTGCTTGATGTCCTGTTCATTCCCACGACCACCGCCCGGACCAACAACGCTTCCGGACTGTGATCCTGTCAAAGGAGCACACGTGATGGACGAGGCCAGACTCAACGATTTCATGGGCAAACTGGTGAATGACATGGGTGGCGCGGCGATGCTCGCCAACGTCATTCTCGGCGAAGAGCTGGGCCTGTACCGGGCCATGGCCGACAGCCAGCCGATCAGCCCCGAAACCCTCGCCGACAAGACCGGCTGCAACCCCCGCCTGGTGCGCGAATGGCTCAGCGCCCATGCCGCCTCCGGCTATATGGAACACAGCGACGGCCAATTCCGCCTGCCTGAGGAACAGGCTTTGGCCCTGGCCATCGAAGACTCGCCGGTGTACATCGCTGGCGGCATCGGCGTGGTCGCGTCGTTTTTTCATGACAAGGACAAATTGATCAAAGCAATGCGCGGTGACGGCGCCCTGCCCTGGGGCGATCACCATCCGTGCATGTTCAGCGGCACCGAACGGTTCTTCCGTCCCGGCTATAAAGCTCACCTGATCGCCGAATGGCTGCCGGCCCTTGAAGGCGTTGTCGCCAAACTGGAGCAAGGCGCCAAAGTCGCGGACGTCGGTTGCGGCCATGGCGCGTCGACGGTGATCATGGCTCAGGCGTTTCCGAATTCGCGATTCGTCGGCTTCGACTACCACGCGCCCTCCGTGACCGTGGCCACCCAGCGCGCCGAAGAAGGCGGCGTGTCCGGCCGCGCGCGGTTCTTCCAGGGCACGGCGAAAAGCTACCCCGGCGACGACTACGACCTGATCTGCTACTTCGACTGCCTGCATGACATGGGTGACCCCGTAGGCGCGGCGAAGCACGCCTATCAGTCATTGAAACCGGACGGCACGGTGCTGCTGGTAGAGCCGTTCGCCAATGATGCGCTCGATGACAACATCAACCCGGTCGGCCGGTTGTTCTATGCAGCCTCGACCTTTATCTGCACTCCCAACTCATTGTCCCAGGAGGTCGGGCTCGGGCTCGGTGCGCAAGCGGGTGAAGCGCGGTTGCGCAAGGTCTTCACCGAGGCCGGGTTCTCGAGTTTCCGTCGGGCTACGCAAACGCCGTTCAACCTGATTCTGGAGGCGCGCAAGTAATCTTTGCAGGAGTGAGCTTGCTCATGAGAGTGCGTCAGGTACATTGATCTCAGCTGACCCACCTTCGCGAGCATGCTCGCTCCTACAGGTTCTCCCGACATGCTCGACAGCCTGACCCGCGAACAACTTGACCGTCTCCAGCAACTGATGGCCGACCAGCCGTTCGCCGTCCTGACGGGTGCCGGCATCAGCACCCCCTCAGGCATTCCGGACTATCGCGACAACCAGGGTGTGCGGCGTGGCCGCCAGCCGATGATGTATCAGGAGTTTCTCTCCGCCCCCGAGTCCCGTCGGCGCTATTGGGCACGGGCGATGCTCGGCTGGCCGCGGGTGCGTCAGGCGCAGCCGAATGTGGCCCACGAGACACTCGCCCGCTTGCAGAGCACACAGCGGATCAGCGGCTTGATCACGCAGAATGTCGATACCTTGCACGATCAGGCCGGCAGCCACGACGTCATCGAACTGCATGGCAGCCTGCACCGGGTGTTGTGCCTGGACTGTGGAATGCGCAGCGAACGGGATTCGATCCAGAATCTGATGGAAACCCAGAACCCGTATCTCGCCGGTGTTGACGCGGTTCAGGCTCCGGACGGCGATACCCTGCTCGACCCGGCGTTCGAAGCACGTTTTCAGGTGCCGCACTGCCCGCATTGCCAGGGTGAGCGGATGAAACCCGACGTGGTGTTTTTCGGTGAGAATGTCGCCCAGGCCACGGCAGCCAAGGCCATGGCCGCGGTGGAAAAGGCAGCGGGATTGCTGGTGATCGGCTCGTCGTTGATGGCGTACTCGGCGTTTCGCTTGTGCCGGGCGGTGGCGGATCAAGGCAAACCGCTGATTGCGATCAACCTGGGCAAGACTCGGGCGGATGACATCCTCGACTTGAAAATAGAAGCTTCATGCGAACAGCTTCTACCCCTTCTGGCCCAACGTCTGTCCCCGAAACACCCCGCCCCTCTGTAGGAGCAAAGCTGCTCGCGATAGCGCCTGCACATGCGCCTTCGATATCGACCGGGACGACGCTATCGCGAGCAAGCTTTGCTCCTACACATAATCCTGTGCCTTGAGCACATCAAACAACGCCTGCGCCGCCGCCGACAACTCACCGCCGGGCAACGTCAGCACGCCAAGCGCCCGTTCCACCACCGGATCACGCAAGGTAATGCAATGCGCACCCAGCTCGCGCATCTGCCCTGCACACAACGCCGGCACCGCGCTGACGCCCAAGCCGCTGGCAACCATCCGCCCGACCGTTGCCAGTTGATGGCTCTCAAATTCCACCGGCAGCTTCATGCCCCGCGCCTGCAAGTGTTCTTCAAGCATCACCCGCACAGTCGATGGTCGTTGCAAGGTGATGAACGGTTCCTTGAGCAACGTTTGCCAATCGATTTCGTCCAACTCGACCAACGGTGAATCACGGGGTACCACCGCGACAAAGCGGTCGATGTATAACGGGGTGAATTGCAGCGACGAATTCTGCGGCGGCTCGAACGCGACCCCCAGTTCCACCTGGCGGTCGCGGACCATTTCCAGCACTTGCTCGTTGATCACGTCGTTGACCGTGACGTTGACTTTCGGATAACGGGCGCGGAATGTCTTGAGGATCGGTGGCAACAGATTGCCGGCAAACGACGGCATGGCTGCCAGGGTCACGCGACCGCGCTGAAGGGTGAATCGCTGGCGCAATTCATCTTCGGCATTGTCCCAATCGGCAATCAGGCGGCGTGCCAGCGGCACCAGCGATTCGCCCTCGGCAGTCAGCGCGACATTACGCGTGTTGCGCGTAAACAGGCGGCCACCCAGGCCTTCCTCCAAGGCCTTGATGGTCAGGCTCAGTGCCGACTGCGACAGGTGCAGGCGTTCACAGGCCACGGCGAAACTGAGGCTCTGGGCTACCGCCAGGAAAGCGCGGATCTGCTTGACTGTCATAGGCTGAGTGCTCCAGTGATGAGCGCAAGTGCTTTCTGTAGGCGCTTGGCTTGCGCGCGATGGCCTCCTGGAGTTCGCCATCACCGGCAAGCCCTGCGCCTACAGGATTGATTGGTGAGTTTTATCTATCAATCAACCGCAAAAATCAACTTAACAAATGAATACTTCAGCGAGACACTCTTCCCATTCGGCTAGCCAGCCGCCCACAAAGAATAAAAGAGGTGCATATGGCAGGTTTCGACAAGCGTGTGAGTTCCTACGAGGAAGCGTTGGCAGGTCTTGAAGACGGCATGACCGTGATCGCTGGCGGCTTTGGCCTGTGCGGGATCCCTGAAAACCTGATCGCCGAGATCAAGCGCAAGGGCACACGCAACCTCACCGTGGTGTCCAACAATTGCGGCGTCGATGGTTTCGGTCTTGGCGTGCTGTTGACCGACCGCCAGATCAGCAAGGTGGTGGCGTCCTACGTCGGCGAAAACAAGCTGTTTGAAGAGCAACTGCTCAAAGGCGAAATCGAAGTCATCCTGACTCCGCAAGGCACCCTCGCCGAGAAAATGCGTGCAGGTGGCGCTGGCATCCCGGCATTCTTCACCGCCACCGGCGTCGGCACCCCGGTCGCCGAAGGCAAGGAAGTGCGCGAATTCCATGGCCGCAAGTACCTGATGGAAGAGTCCATCACCGGTGACTTCGCCATCGTCAAAGGCTGGAAAGCCGACCATTTCGGTAACGTGATCTACCGTCACACCGCCCAGAACTTCAACCCGCTGGCCGCTACCGCCGGCAAGATCACCGTGGTCGAAGTCGAAGAAATCGTCGAACCCGGCGAGCTGGACCCGGCACAGATCCACACCCCTGGCATCTACGTCGACCGGATCATCTGCGGCACGTTCGAGAAGCGCATCGAACAGCGCACCGTGCGTAAGTGATCCCCAGCCCCCGGACCGAATGAAGGAATAACGACAATGGCACTTTCCCGCGAACAAATGGCTCAACGCGTCGCCCGCGAAATGCAGGACGGCTTCTATGTGAACCTGGGCATCGGCATTCCGACCCTGGTCGCCAACTACATTCCCGAAGGCATGGAAGTCATGCTGCAGTCGGAAAACGGGCTGCTGGGCATGGGGCCTTTCCCCACTGAAGAAACCATCGATGCCGACATGATCAATGCCGGCAAGCAAACCGTGACCGCGCGTATCGGCGCTTCGATCTTTTCCTCGGCCGAATCGTTCGCGATGATCCGCGGTGGTCATGTCGACCTGACCGTACTCGGCGCCTTCGAAGTAGACGTCGAAGGCAACATTGCCTCGTGGATGATCCCGGGCAAACTGGTCAAGGGCATGGGCGGCGCCATGGACCTGGTGGCTGGCGCAGACAACATCATCGTCATCATGACCCATGCGTCCAAGGACGGTGAGTCCAAGCTGTTGTCCAAATGCAGCCTGCCGCTGACCGGTGCCGGTTGCATCAAGCGCGTGTTGACCGACCTCGCGTATCTGGAAATCGAAAATGGCGCATTTGTCCTCAAGGAACGCGCACCTGGCGTCAGCGTCGAGGAAATCGTCGCCAAAACCGCTGGTAAACTGATCGTCCCGGATCACGTACCGGAAATGCAGTTCGCTGCCCAGTGAGGAATCATTCCATGCAAGAAGTCGTCATTGTTGCCGCCACTCGTACCGCGATCGGCAGTTTCCAGGGTTCGCTGGCCAATGTGTCCGCGGTCGACCTGGGCGCTGCGGTGATCCGTCAGTTGCTGGCACAAACCGGCCTGGACCCTGCGCAAGTCGATGAAGTGATCATGGGCCAGGTATTGACCGCCGGCGCCGGCCAGAACCCTGCGCGCCAGGCCTCGATCAAGGCCGGCCTGCCCTTCGCCGTACCGGCCATGACCCTGAACAAGGTCTGCGGCTCGGGTCTTAAAGCCCTGCACCTGGGCGCCCAGGCGATTCGCTGCGGCGACGCCGAGGTGATCATCGCCGGCGGCCAGGAAAACATGAGCCTGGCCAACTACGTGATGCCCGGTGCGCGCACCGGCCTGCGCATGGGTCACGCACAAATCGTCGACACCATGATCAGCGACGGCCTGTGGGATGCGTTCAACGATTACCACATGGGCATCACCGCCGAGAACCTGGTGGAGAAATACGACATCAGCCGCGAGCAGCAGGACGCGTTCGCCGCCGCCTCGCAACAGAAAGCCGTGGCCGCCATCGAAGCCGGGCGCTTCGTCGATGAAATCACGCCGATCCTGATTCCGCAGCGCAAGGGTGATCCACTGTCCTTCGCCACCGACGAGCAGCCACGGGCCGGCACCACCGCCGAATCCCTGGGCAAACTCAAGGCGGCCTTCAAGAAGGACGGTTCGGTGACCGCCGGTAATGCTTCGTCGTTGAACGATGGCGCTGCGGCCGTGATCCTGATGAGCGCGGCCAAAGCCAAGGCATTGGGCCTGCCGGTACTGGCGAAAATCGCTGCTTACGCCAACGCAGGTGTCGACCCGGCGATCATGGGCATCGGCCCGGTGTCGGCCACTCGCCGTTGCCTGAACAAGGCCGGATGGTCCATCGAGCAACTGGACCTGATCGAAGCCAACGAAGCCTTCGCCGCGCAATCGCTGGCCGTGGCCAAGGACCTGGAATGGGACTTGAACAAGGTCAACGTCAACGGCGGCGCCATTGCCCTCGGCCACCCTATCGGTGCCTCGGGTTGCCGGGTGTTGGTGACCCTGTTGCACGAAATGCTCAAGCGTGACGCCAAGAAAGGCCTCGCCACTCTGTGCATCGGTGGTGGTCAGGGCGTGGCCTTGGCGCTCGAGCGAGCTTAAAGCGTTCATCAGACTGCACGGGGACCCACGAAGATCCGTCGCAGCCTGGCAACACACCCGGTGCGATTCACGTCGCACCGGGTTTTTTTATCCCGTTTTTTTGCCGATAACCCGTGGACATGTAGACAAAACGCTCTGGCCGGCCTGTGTTTTGTATACAAAAACCAAACATCTATAGAGCAATCCGCCCAGTGCGATGTTACCGTTGCTGTCTCACACAGGTCGGAGATGTGCGCGTGTTGATGCTCAAACTGCTGGTGATCCCTGGTTTCCTGCTGCTGATATCCCTGGCCGGTAAACGCTGGGGGCCAAGCGTGGCGGGTTGGTTGTCCGGGTTGCCGGTGGTGGTTGGGCCGATCCTGTTTTTCCTCGCCCTTGAACAAGGCGAAGCGTTTGCCGCTCAGTCGGCCATGGCAGCCTTGTCGGCCATGTTCGCCATGATCGCCTTTTGCGTGACCTATGCGCAGGTCTGTCAACGGACGGGGTGGCCGCTGGCATTGACGGTTTCATTGATGGTGTGGGCGGTGATCGCCGTGGTGCTTTCGCTGATTCCGCCGTCGCTGTTGTTATCGGTGCTCGCCGCCGCGACCGCTCTTTTGGTTGCGCCTTACCTGTTTCCATCGGTGCAGCCGATCCTGACGGGCCCGGCACCGAAGTCCGACAAACTGCTGTTGCGCATGGTTGCCGGTGCCTTGCTCACCTTGGCCGTTACGTGGCTGGCCAGTACGGTCGGTGATCGCTGGAGCGGACTGCTCGCCGTGTTCCCCGTACTCGGCAGTGTCATGGCGGTGTTCTCCCAACAAACCCGCGGCCCGGCATTTACTGCGGTGTTGCTGCAGGCGACGGCCACCGGTATGTATTCGTTTTCGGCGTTTTGCCTGGTCGTGACGCTGACCTTGCCCACCATGGGCCTGATGGGCTTCGTCGTCGGTGTTGCCGTATCGGTGGCCATGCTCGGCGTCACCAGACGCCTGCTGGTCAAAACGCCGCCCAGCGCGACACCGTCAACCCTTTCGAACGATTAGAAGTTCCAGGTACCTGGCCTGCGACCGTCTGTTACCCCGCACTGGAATACCTGGCAACCTCCATGGGATGATCGCCCCCCACCGCGCGACCATCCCTGGAGATTTGCGAATGTCACTGTTGAGTAAAAAAGCCGTTGTCCTGTTGCTGGCAGCAGCTGCCAGCCTGGGGGCTTTGAGTGCACAGGCTGCCAAGGCACCTGCCAAGGAAGCGGCACAGGTGCAAAAGGTCTCGATGCTCGGCGGCAAGTTCACGTTCACCTTGCCCAAGGGTTTCGTCGCCAATCCGCTACCGGCCAGCCCTACCGGTGCGAGCGGCACCATGTACGCCAACGAAGCCACCAAGACGGTAGTGATCGCCGCAGAAAACAACCTGCCGGAAGGCGTCAAGGTCAAGGACAACGACGGCGAATTTCTGGATGGCACGGCCGCCGATTTCGACTCGGCACAGCGCAAGGCGTTGCCGGATTACAACAAGCTCAGTGAGAAAAGCCTGACCCTGAAGAGTACCGGCCTGGGCCTTCGTCAGGTCGACAGCACCGCCACCCAGGGCGGCGGCCAAACCCTCAACACCACACTGATGGCTGCATCCGGCGGGCGCATGACCGTGGTCCAGGTCATTTCCCGCCCTGGCGACATGGCCGCCCACGAGACGCTGATTAAGCAAATCGTCAGCGGCAAATAAACCTCAGGGGTTGAGGCGCTGCAACCAGGCGCTCAAATCCGCGATCTCTTCGGCGCTGATGGTGTGACCAACCCCTTGGTAGGCGTGAAACTCCGGTTCGAGTGAAATGCTCTGCAACAAGCTGTTGGCTTCGGTGCCGTCGCTGTAGGGCAGACGCTTGTCGGCCGTGCCATGACCGATGAAAATCGCCAGCGACTGGCGTTTTTCATCCGGTATCAATTCCGACCGCAACACTGGCAGAATTCGCCCACTCAACGCGGCAATCCCACCCACCGCGTCGGGATGGCGCAGGGCAACCTCATAGGACATGATCGCGCCCTGGCTGAATCCCACCAGGAACACCTTGTCCGGATCTGTTTGATATTTCTTCGTCGCCTGTGCGACGAAATCCAGCAGCAACTGGCCGCTGGACTTCAGATCATCGGTCTCGCCGTTGTAGGCACCTTCGCCTTTCTTGCGAAACCACTGGTAACTGCCTTCCTGCATCACCATCGGCGCCCGCACCGACAGGTAGGTGTATTGCGTGGGCAATTGATCCTTGATGTCGAACAGATCGTGCTCGTTACTGCCGTAACCGTGGAGAAAAATCACCAGCGGTTGATCGCGGGAATCGACGGTGGACTGTTCCAGGTATTTGAGCGGCAGATCGGTTTGCAACGGGGTTTGAGCGTGGACAGCGGCGGACGCCAGCAGCGTGAGCAGAGCGAGAATCTTCAACATAAGCCTTCCTTCACAGTGCGCAGGATTCGGGGAAGAGCCTAACACTGTGAAGCAGACCGAGGCATCTCGGGTGTGGCTGGCGATGACATTCGCTTTAATCGTTGATCAACTTGCCCGCCCGAATGGCCTCTCGCCCCGCCACCTTCGCCTGCCACGTGCCCGGCTGCGTATAACGTCCACGATCGATCGCAAACAACACGCCGCTGGTACCGGCGCACACCGTCGTGAGTTTGTCGCTCAACGGGTCGACCACTTCAAAAAGCGCATCGCCCTTCTCGACCCACTCCCCGGCTTCGCGCAGGAAACTCACCACGCCGTGGTGCGGTGCGAACAGGTACTGTGTGCCCTCGAACGGCATGCCCTCGCAGCATTCGCTCGGCGCTTGCGGCCATTGCCCCTTGATAAAACCCTGTTCGGCGAGAAAGCCCAGAATCGCTTCACAATTGGCTTGTGCCTGCTCAACCCGGGTGTCGCCCATGCTGCCCAGCTCCAGGGTGGTCGCCAGATTGGCCGGTGGAATCGCCGCCTCGGGGAATGCCCGGGCCAGGCGTAACCACGGCGAAGAACAGGACTCGTCGAACGAACTGCCGCCGGAGTCTTCGCACAGCAACGCCACGCCCGCCTTCAAACGCGCGGCCAGGGATCGCCATTGCGGCCAGTGTTGCGGCAGCGCATACAGATGAATCGCCGCCTCGAAATCGCAGTGCAGATCGAGGGTGATGTCCGCGTCGCAGGCATGGCGCAGCAACAAACGATGCATGGCTTGCAACTGTGACGCCGGCGCCGGCAAGCCATCGATTACCTGACCCATGGTCTGGCGGATCAGCGTGATGTTCGCTTGGGCATCACTGCCCAGACGGTCGCCGATCAACTGCGCCACGGGGGCACTAAGTTCGACGAAGGAACGGTTGAAATTCTTGCCGCTGCCCAGTTCGAAGCGGCCCATGTGACTGCCTTGCAGGTGCTGGTCGAGACCGATGGGGTTGGCCACTGGCACCAGTTCGATCACGCCTTGCAGCTGCCCCTGGCTTTCAAGTTCGGTCAGGCGCTTTTTCAGTTCCCAGGCCGTGCGCATGCCCGGCAATTCGTCTGCGTGCAGGCTGGCCTGGATGTAGACCTTGCGCGCACCCGTGCCATAACGAAACACACTGAGGGTGCGCTCGGTACCGAGATGGCTCCAGGGCAGTGGGTGATCGATGCGTTGCATGGGAGAACTCCGCTGTCAGAAACAACCAGATCACTGTGGGAGCAAGCCCGCCCCCACAGGTTTCTCGTTTCGATGGAAAGAAAGCATAAAAAAAGTGGCCCGCGCGTCAACGGGGCCACTTTTTTCTACAGCGTATTAATGGCCATAAACGTCAAAATCGAAGTACTTGTCCTGCACTTGCTTGTACTTGCCATTGGCGCGAATTTCAGCGATGGCGGTGTTGAATTTGTCGGCCAGTTCCTTATCACCCTTGCGCACAGCGATACCGGCGCCGCCGCCGAAGTACTTGGCGTCTTCATAGGTCGGGCCTACGAAAGCGAAACCTTTACCGGCGTCGGTCTTCAGGAAACCGTCGTCCAGGTTGACCGAGTCGGCCAGCAGCGCATCAACGCGACCGGAAACCATGTCCAGGTTGGCTTCCTGCTGGGAGCCGTAACGCACCAGTTCAATGCCGGCCGGCACCAGTACTTCGGTGGCGAAGCGGTCGTGGGTACTGGCGCGCAGTACACCAACTTTCTTGCCTTTGAGTTCGGTCAGCGGGTCCTTGATGTCGGTGCCTGCCTTCATCACGAAGCGCGCCGGGGTGTGGTAGTACTTGATGGTGAAATCGACGTTCTTCTTGCGATCGTCAGTGATGGTCATGGACGACAGGATTGCGTCGATTTTCTTGACCTTCAGCGCCGGGATCAGGCCGTCGAACTCTTGCTCGACCCAGGTGCACTTCACTTTCATCTGCTCGCACAGCGCGTCGCCGATGTCCACGTCAAAGCCAGTGAGCTTGCCGTCAGGGGTTTTCATCGAGAATGGCGGGTAACCGGCTTCGATACCGATGCGGATCGGCTTGGCATCTGCAGCCACGGCGGTCAGGGACAACATCGACAGTGCCAGGGCACCGAACATCACTAGCTTCTTCATTTATAACTCCTGTGTGCGGAGGCTTTTATTGGCAGCGTTCGGTCGCAGTTTGTAACTGACAAATACCGAAGTGGCCGGCAGTCTATGGCGGCTTCCGCCACTTCAGTTATTTTGAAGCGACAAATAAATATAGAAAAAGACCGCGCCAGCTTTGCGTTGCAAGCGCTGGCGCGGTTTGCGATCTCCTGGATGGGATCAACACTCGCAACCGAGCACATGGTTCACTGGTTGCGACGTCGCAACACTCAACGCAAACCCTTCATCCAGCCATCCGGTCACGCCGCCAATCATCTCCTTGACCGGATAGCCCAGCGCCGCCAGCTTCACTGCTGCCTTGTTCGCGCCGTTGCAGTGCGGGCCTGCGCAATAGACCACGAACAGGCTGGTTTTCGGATAGGCCGCAAGGTGCTCGGCGTTGAGGAGTCGCCCCGGAATATTGATCGCCCCAGGCAAGTGGCCCCGTTCGAACGCCAGCGGCCCCCTCACGTCGACCAACACAAAATCCACCTCGCCAGCCGCTAGGCTGCCGTGAACGTCAGAGCAATCGGTTTCAAAGGTCAGGCGGTTACTGAAATGCATGAAGGCAATGGCCGAAGGGGCGGCGGGTATTGCGAGGACCAGGCTGGTCATGGGTTTGCTCCTGAGTGTCGTGGGTGTGAGCAGACTTTATCTGCCGGCCACTTGCGGCTAAAGTGGCGCACAAGACACTCACCGGGAACTTTCCGCCAAATGCAGCCCACCCCTGGATTGGTCGCGATCCTGGCCTACGATGGCCTCTGCACTTTCGAATTCGGTATCGCCGTGGAGATATTCGGCCTCGCGCGCCCGGAGTTCGATTTCCCCTGGTACAGCCACCAGATCGCCGCCGTCGATCAAGGCCCCATGCGCGCCATGGGGGGCATACAAGTACTGGCCGATGGCGGCCTGGAACTGCTGCAGCAGGCGCGGAC
The DNA here is from genome assembly GCF_004307605.1 of Pseudomonas sp. Sample_24. Lineage (NCBI taxonomy): Bacteria > Pseudomonadati > Pseudomonadota > Gammaproteobacteria > Pseudomonadales > Pseudomonadaceae > Pseudomonas > Pseudomonas sp. Sample_24. Next base: position 25,863 of record NZ_RCNW01000421.1, on the reverse strand, counting down.
GATCATCATCCCCGGCTGGCGTGACCGCAACGCAACCGTGCCCGATGCACTGCTCACCGCGCTGCGCCAGGCCCACGCCCGGGGCGCTCGCTTGCTGTCGATCTGTTCAGGCGTATTCGTACTGGCGGCCACCGGCCTGCTCGACGGCCGCAGCGCTACCACGCACTGGCGTTACACCCGCGAACTGGCGGAACGTTTTCCAAATATCCTGGTGGACCCGGACGTGTTGTACGTCGACTCGGGCCAGTTGATCACCTCTGCCGGCAGCGCGGCCGGCATCGATGCTTGCCTGCATCTGGTGGCGCGGGATTTCGGTACGCAGGTGGCCAACGCGGTGGCACGACGCCTGGTGATGTCACCGCAACGCACCGGTGGCCAGGCGCAATTCATTCCGACACCGGTCAGCCCCACCCCGCGCAGCGATCTTTCCCGCGTCATGCAGTGGGCACGCGAGCGTTTGCATGAACCGCTGGAGGTCCGCGACCTGGCCAGCGAAGCAGCCATGAGTGAACGCACATTCCTGCGGCGCTTCACCGAGGCCAGCGGCCAATCGCCGAAAACCTGGCTGCAACATGAACGTCTGGGCCGTGCGCGGGAGTTGCTGGAGAGTACCGACCACAACACCGAGCAGATTGCACTGCGCTGTGGTTATCGTTCGGTGGAAAGCTTTCGGGTGGCGTTTCGCAGCGTGGTCGGGGTGCCACCGTCGGTGTATCGGGAGCGGTTTGGCCGGGAGATCAAAGCCATTTTGTGAGGTGGCCTGCCATTTAGGGGATCTCCAGAGAACAGTTTTTTGTACACCCGAATGGTTCCCATTGGTTGACAGGCCGCCATCGCTGGCAAGCCAGCTCCCACTGTGGATCCCGGTGTGATCGAGATTTTCGACCAATGAAGATCCTCTGTAGGAGCAAAGCTTGCTCGCGATGGCGGTGGATCAGTCAACACACCTGTTGAATGAGAAGCCGCCATCGCGAGCAGGCTCACTCCTACAATTGGCTTGGGTAGGTTGGTTGACAGGCCGCCATCGCTGGCAAGCCAGCTCCCACTGTGGATCCCGGTGT
>NZ_RCNW01000421.1:0-24792 GCF_004307605.1 Pseudomonas sp. Sample_24 | reverse complement strand
TTGGTTGACAGGCCGCCATCGCTGGCAAGCCAGCTCCCACTGTGGATCCCGGTGTGATCGGGATTTTCGACCACTCAAGATCCTCTGTAGGAGTGAGCCTGCTCGCGATAGCGGTGGATCAGTCAACACTCCTGTTGAATGTGAAGCCGCCATCGCGAGCAGGCTCACTCCTACAATTGGCTTGGGTACATCCGCAGGAGATTGGTCGGCTGTCAGGCCGCCATCGCTGGCAAGCCAGCTCCCTCAGGAAACCAGGTTCACCCGCAATAACAAGGCCCGAAGGCCGCCTCGATTTACTCCTCCGAACCCTCACCCTCAGGCGTCACCTTGTTCTGGGTCAGATAGCGCTCAAGCGTCTCATTTTGCGGCGGTGCGGAGTTGTCCCCCGCCACCTGCCACATCTTGCGTTCGATCCCCTGTGCCAGCAAATGCCCCACCGCCGCTTCAATCGCCGACAGCACACACAACTGTGCCGGTTCGTTGGTGGTGTAGCCGACCTCGGCCTCGAGCAGTTTCTTGAACTCGATGAACTTGAACACGCCGGCGCTGCGCCCAACGGAGTAGATCGTCTTGCTGGTCATCACATTGGCCAGCACCTGCCCGCTGCGTACGTCCACCGCCCGCAAATTCACCGTGACCTGGTCGACCCGATACTCCCGGGAAATATCGATGCCCAGGTAGCGTGCCCCTTCCCCGCCGCTCTTCACGTTGGTGTCGTAGGCGATGATCCCGCCTTCAAGCATCATGTTCGCCGCTTGCAGCGGTGGCAGTTCAGCCTGGATGTTTACCGGCGTGTTCGGTTTTTTCTGCGATGCGCGGATGATCTTGCGCTCGGTCAACAGGTTCTGCAGCCCTTCTCGTTCCAGCACCACGAACCAGCCGCTGGCCTGCATGGCGTCCATCAACATGCTCGCCGCCCCCTGGGTGACGCTGGTGGAGAACGAGCTGGCCGGGGTCGGTTTGTATTGTCCGGTCTGGTCACGGAAACCATAAACAACCGCCATCAACCGGCCTTTGGGTCGCGGCATGTTGATCAAATCGTAATAGGTCGACGCCCGGGGTGTCAGGGTCGGCGTTTCGGTGTCCTGCTCAGCGCCAATGGGCTCGCGCAGGCTGCAGCCTTGAAGTGCTGCCAACAGCATCCCTAGCAAAATCAACTTCTTCATGTCCGTTGCTCCCCGTCAGCCCAAATGCCCGTCAAGGGGCGAGGCCATTAACCTTGATTTCCGACACTTCACCGGTCGCTCGATCCGTCACTTCAATCGTCAGTTGCCCCGAGTCGTCTAGGACGTTGACGATAAAAGCGTCTGTGGACAGGCTCCCCGTATTGCCGGTGGAGATGTTGTCCAGCAATTGCCCCAGCAACCGCGATTGCAACTGGCTGCTGAAGCGTTCCAGGGCCGAGGTGCCGGTCAGGGCAGCGCGGTCCTTCAAGTCAGGGTCGTCATAATCGTTTTGCGCCTGGGCGTTGTTGAGCAGCCAGGTGCCGTTCAGCGGGTTGCCGCCAAACGATGGATTGATCGGTGTGTAGACCAACTCCGTGGCCTGGACCAGACCGCAACTGCCGAGGCCGAGCAAGCACAAGCCACTGCGCTGCAAGAACGTTTTCATTTTCATAGTTCGTCCCTCTCAAGGTCCGTGGTGTCCTGCAACAAGGTTTCCAGCTTGCGCTGGACAATCTGCCCGCGTACCCAGTCGGCGGCGGCATAGGCCTCGTCCTTGAGCTCGACGGTGTTCGGCGGCAGGAAGCGCCGATAAACCAAACGCTGTTGAAATTCCACGGTCACCAGGCTGCCCCAGCGAGCCGAAGGTCGTTCGCGAACCACCAGGTTGAAATCCATCGGGCTGGTGGCGCGCAGGCGTTCACTGAACGAATAGTAAAAGTCGTGGCCGATGTGCGAGATCGTGTCGTCGATGATGAAACCGAGCATTTCGTCCTCTTCGCCAGCCGAGGCGGCAGAGGTGCTCAACACCAGGATCAAGGCCAGGCAGAGTCTGTTCATGGCTGCAACGCCTGTGGCTGTTGCGACTGGCCCTTGGCCGGGCCGGATGTGCCATCAAGGAAGGATTTTTCGGCCACGAATTGCCAGTCCTTGTAACTGGCCATGCCGTTGAAATCCGACCATTGACTGGGAAAGTCCGCCTGTTTGAGCGGTTTGTCCGTGGACGGGCTGCTGATGCCAGTGATGCGTCCGTCGAAACCGCGCATCAGGAACCATTCGCCGCCGCCGATCGGGTCCGGGTACAGCTGGCGGATGTGGTGTTTGGCATTGGGAAAACGCTCGTCCTGCAGCAGGTCGGCGAGTTCCTTCGGGTACTGTGCCAGGCCAGGCGAACTGCGGTAATAGCTGCGCAGCGCCTGGGCGTACTGGGTGCCGACCCACAGCAACTGACGCTCGCGATCACGCCGCGAAGCGGTGGACCACAACTCGCCGGCACTGGCCAGGCCCATGCCCATCAACATGATCAGAAACAGCACCCCCAGGTAGGTGAAACCGTCCTCTGCCGCAGGCTTACCACTCGGAATAAAGGCTGCCATCACGCGCCCTCCCTGTGGCACCACTTTTGATATCGGCAACCCCGCCGGCCACGCCGTCCGGGGGGGCAACCATGACCCAGGCGTCTTTGCGCTCGACAATCGGGTCCATCGGCGAGTTGCGCAGATAACGCTGCTCGACCAGTTGTTCGATGGAATCCGGATAACGCCCGGTGTCGCCGTAGTAGTGATCCAGCGCCTCGCGCATGGCCGACAGGCTCTGGCGCAAAGTGGTCTCTTTCGAGGCCTCCAGGCTGTTGAAATAGCGCGGCAAGGCGATGGTCATCAGCGTCGCGATGATTGCCATGACCACCATCAGTTCCAGTAGGGTAAAGCCCTTTTGCCGGCGCATATGTTCACCACTCCCGGTACGCGATGCCGTTGAGGCCTTTGCCTCGAGCCTTGGAGTAGACGTCAAAGACGTCCTGCCCGTCCCGCGGGTTTTCAGCGGTGCTGTCGTAGGAGCGCAAGCCCCAGCCGCCTTCGTCGTCACGCTTGACCGGCGCCAGAGGGTCGTGGGGCACGCGCCGCAGGAAATAGAACTTGGCCCCTTTGGCGCTGCGCACATCCCGCACGCCTTCAACCAGCACTTGCAGGTTCGGCGGGTAGCCGTTGCTGTTCAGCGATTTCTCGATGTAGCCGGCATCGAATGCACGCTTGTAGGCATCGATGGCGTCGCGGATCTGGTACAGGGCGGTACGCAGTTCCTGCTCTTTGCCCCGGCGCACCACGGTCTCGGTCAGCGGTGCGGCCATGCCGGCCAGCAGGCCGATCAGGGACAGCGTCACCACGACTTCGATCAGGGTAAAACCGCGTTGCGAGGCGTTCATGATCAAGGCTTCCCGACGGTAACGGTGGTGGCGATCGGTGCGCTCATGCCTTGGGTGCGAACCTCTTCGACTCCGACCTTCGAACGATCCGGCGCCTGGATGTGCATGCTGGTTTCAGTGCCGGTAGGGAATTCCATGTCCGACGGGCTCTGGTACGGCAGGTTGCGCACGATCCGCGGGGTGATCGACAGCACCAGTTCAGATTTACTGACGTCATCCTTGTTGCTGCCGAACAGCCGGCCCAGGCCAGGAATGTCACCCAGGCCCGGGATCTTGTTGCCGGTGCTGCCATGGTCGTTGCGCATCAGGCCAGCAAGGATCTGGGTTTCGCCGTCATGCAGGCGCAGCGTGGTCTGCGCGTTACGGGTATCGACCTGCACCGGAATCGTGCCTTGGCGGGTCGGCTCCAGAGGTGTGGCGTTACTGACTTCCAGGGCGACCTTGATCGCCACTTCGTTGTTCAGGTGCACGGTCGGCTGCACTTCCAGTTTCAAACCGACATCGAGGTAAGTCACGCTTTCGGTGATCACCGGTCCCTGAGTCGACGGCACCGACGTGGCGCTGATGATTGGTACGCGCTGACCAATGTGGATGCGCGCCTGCTCACGGTTACTCACGCGGATGACCGGGCTGGCCAGGGTGTTGATGTCCTTGTCCTGGGCATTGATCTTGGCCTGTGGCGACGGAGAGATCGTGATGCGGCTGGAGTTGATGCCCTTGAGTTGATCGAGAATGGTCACCGCCGAGCCATCGCTGTTGACCACGCCGAAGGTGTTCGGCCATTGCAGGCCAAGGTCGAGGATGCGCTGGGTGGCGACTTCCATCACTTCCACTTCCAGCACCACTTCGGGGTTCGACTGATCCTGGGATTGCAGGAGTTTCTCAGCCATGCGAATCGCGTCGCCGCTGTCGCGCATGGTCAGGGTGTTGAGGCGCTCATCGACGAACACGTCGCGGGTCTTGAGCATGGTCTTGATCATGTTCAGCGCGGTGTTGGCATCGATGCTGGTCAGGTAGAAGGTGCGCATCACCAGCTCTTGGTAATCCTTGAGCTTCTGCGGTGAGTCGGGGTAGATCAGCAGGGTGTTTTCGTTCACCACTTTCTGATGCAGCTGGTTCTGTTGCAGCAGCAGTTCCACCGCATCTTCGATACGCACGTCGCGCACGAAAATCGTCGCTTTCATGTCCGGGCGCAGGTCTTTGTCGAAGATGAAATTCAAACCGGCCACCTGGGACAGCACTTCGAAAATGGTCTTCAGGTTGGCGTCGCGAAATTCCAGGGTCACCGGTTTGTCGAGGCGAGTACGCAGTTGCGGATAAGGAATCACGTTGCGGCTCTGCACCAGGCGGATATTGCCTTGCAGCTCCAGCGCGCCTTCATTGTTCGGGTCCAGTTCGAGGATCTGCCGCACCTGGCGCTCGGACCCGTACACGTCGCCCCGGCGCAGGTCGCCGCGGGCCAGTTCGAGCTTTTCATCGAGGCTGCGCATGTGTTCGAGCTGACGCAGGGCGTCCTGGCCGCGACGGTTGTTCGGCTCGATGGTCAACACTCGGCCGTAACCCATGCGTGCCGAAGCGAAATCACGTTGCGTACGGTCCATGTCGGCCTGGGTCAACAACGCGGTGATCGCGCGGGCTCGGGCACTGTTGAGCGCAATGTGCAGTTCGGTGTCGCGAGGGTTTTCGCGCAACCCTTCCTCGATCCGTGCCAGGCCGGCTTCGTACTGCCCCTGTTCGATCAGGTCAGTGGCTTCCTCCTTGGCAACCTGCGCCGAACTGCACGCGGCCAGCCCTGCACAGAGGCAAAGGCTCATCAGCAAACGGGATTTGTTCATTGCGCGCTCCCCACAGACAAAGTCTGGGACAAATGCAGAGGCAAATAGACCAGGCTCAGTTCCAGATCGGAAATCCCCTCGATCTTCCATGTGTCGTCGATCACATCCCCCTTGCGCACGACGTAGATTTTTTCGCCGTTCTGCAAAAACACTTGCAGGTCAGTGCGATCATCCATCCGGCCAATGAACTGGAAAGGCATCGGCGGTGCAGTGGGGGCCTGCACGACCGGAGCAACGGTGACGGGTTTTTCGGTGACACTGGCCAGTGATGGAGCAGCCTTCCAGCTGCGGGCGGCAAACAGGTCGCCGGCCGGGCTCAGGTCCTTGATCGGCGCAGGCGCGGCGGAGGCTTTTGCCGTAGACGACGCCTTGCCTTTGGCAGGTGTGGCAACAGCGGCGACTTCCACGTCACTGTCGTCAGCCTGCTTGAAATACTCGGGCAACCAGGTCAGTGCCGCGGCGACACCGAGAAAGGCCACCCAACCCACCACGCGCTTGTTGTTCATCATGACCTCGACAGGTAAAGGGTCATGCGGATCCGACCAGTGAGGTCGGTGTCGGCGATCTTCTTGCGCTGGAACTCCACGTCTTCGATGACCACCGCCGGCAACTGCCCCAGCAAGGCGTGCAGGAAGCGCCGCAATTGCGGGTAGCTGCCACGCACCGGCAGCAGAATCTGATAGCGCGCCAGGTGGGTTTTCGGATCGATGCCCAGCGAGTATTCGCCACGGGCCAGGGTGATGCGTTCCACGGTGGCCAACGCGTAGATCTTGTCGATGGCGACGGTAGCCTGCGGCTGGGAGGGCAACTTGCTGCGGAAATCATCGAGCTGACGCTGCGGCACCACCGGCGCGGCCACGCTGCCCTCCTCGACCTTGGCCAGATATTCACTGGCTTCCCGGGTCTGCTGGCTCAGGTGCTGCAGTGACTGCCAGTCCGGCAGCAAACCGGCCAGGCCCCAGGTCAGTGCCACCACCAGCAAGCCAAGTCCCGCCAGGCCCGGCGCGCCCAGGCTTTGCAGGTATTCGTGGACGATCAATCTAGGGATTTGCATCGCCAATCTCCCAGGTAGCCGACAGGTTGAATTGCACCGGGTGCTCCGGCACGTTGGCGACGATTTCGTGGCTGAGCAGCGACACATCGGACAGCTCGTCGCTGGCTTCGAGGCGGCGGTGGAAGTCGAGCATCGCGTCCAGGTCCCGCGCCTCGGCGCTGATCCTGACCTGGCCTTTGCGGGCGTCCGGGGTCAGGGTCAGCAAGGCGATGTTGTCGCGGGGCATCGATTCGAGCGTGGCGAACAGGCGTTCCCATGGGCGGCGCAATTGCTGCGAAACCTTGCGCATCTCGGCCAGGTTTTGCGCCTGTTCGCGGGTTTCGGCCGGGGTCAGGCTGACCTTGCCGCCGGTGTCGCCGGTGAGCACACGTTGTGCGGTTTGCAGATGACCCTGGTGTTGCTCGGCCTCCCCGCTCAGGTGTTGCTGAATCAGTATGCAGCTCAGCGCCAGCACCACGCCCCCGGCCAGCAGGCTCCAGCCCAGAGGGCTCGAACGGCGGCGCGGTTGAAAGTCGAGCATCAGCGGGCGCATGTCAGGCCACCGCCCGGGACATGACGTACAGGCAATCGCGTACGGCAGTCCGGTCCTCTTCAAGGGTGCGCAAGTGCACACCGGGCACGTCAGGATGCGAGTCGATGCGAGCCGGTGCGTGCAGGTAGACATTCAGTGGCCGTTCGCTGGCGCAGGCCTGCAATTGGCTTTCGCGGCCGATCAGCGCGGTCAGTGCCGCATCGCTGTCGCTGCTGCCCACCGAACGCACCGCCGTCCAGCGACCTTCGCGGGCCAGCAGCATCACGCTGCGCACCGGCTCGGCGACGACGAACAGGAAGTCGCCGGCATCGAAGCTCTTATCGAAGCGGTTGAACGCCGCCATCAGGTATGGCTGTACCGAGCGCAGACGCAGGCCGCGGCCACTGGCCAGCGTCCGCAGGCGCTCCAGCAAGTCTTGTGGCAGCGCGGTTGCGATGCGGTCGTAGCCGGCCGGTTCCGCCGAGAGTACCAGGCTCCAGGGCTGGCTCGGCGCGCCATAGAGGTCTTCGAAACACAGCTGGGCAAATCCGCGCAGCTCATCGGGGCTGCTGATCTGCTCGCTCCAGGGCACCAGGCAAAAACGGCTGAAGTGCCCGGAAACCACCACGGCCAACTCCGCACCGGCACGGGTGTGTTCACCCAGCAGACGGTCGAGGGTTTCCAGGGCCACGGCCCAGGCAAGGAAACCTTCATCGATAAAGCCGACGCTGCCAAGCCACAGAGTTTCATTGCCCCGCCGCTGGCCGAGACCGACACCACTGGCGCCGAGCACGGCGACATAACGCTCACGAGATAAAAGTGACACGATTGATCTCCTCGAGCGTGGTTCGGCCTTGTTGCACCAGTTCCAGGGCTGACTCGCGCAACAGGCGCAAGCCACGTTTGCAGGCATGCGCCTTGATTTTCGCAATGGGTTGGCGCTCGACGATCATCTGCCGCAGTTCGTCGTCCAGGTGCAGCAGTTCGGCAATTGCACTACGCCCGCGGTAACCGGTGCCGCGGCAGTGACCGCAACCCTTGCCGTGGACGAACTGGTAGTGAGCGACCTGCTGTGGATCGAGACCCGAGGTCTCCAGCTCTTCTTCGCTCGGCACATACGCGCTGCTGCAACTGGTGCAGACCAGGCGAATCAAGCGCTGGGCCAACACCGCATTGAGGGCACTGACGAGGCTGTAGGGATCGATTTCCATTTGGGTGAAACGACCGATCACGTCGAATACGTTGTTGGCGTGAATGGTGGTGAACACCAGGTGCCCGGTGAGTGCCGATTGCACGGCGATCTGCGCGGTGTCCGGGTCGCGGATTTCACCGACCATGATCTTGTCCGGGTCGTGACGCAGGATCGAGCGCAGGCCGCGGGCGAAGGTCAGGCCTTTCTTTTCGTTGACCGGAATTTGCAGCACGCCCGGCAGTTGGTACTCGACCGGGTCTTCGATGGTGATGATCTTGTCCACGCCGTGGTTGATCTCGGTGATCATCGCGTACAGCGTGGTGGTCTTGCCGCTGCCGGTGGGGCCGGTGACCAGCACCATGCCGTAGGGCTCGGCGGCGAGGCGGCGCAGTTGGCGCAGGGTCTCTTCTTCGAAGCCCAGGGCTTGCAGCTGCACGCCGCAGACTTTGTCGGCCAGATCCTGTTTGTCGAGCACCCGCAGCACGGCATCTTCACCGAAAATGCTGGGCATGATCGACACCCGAAAGTCGATCTGCCGGCCACTGATGCCAATCTTGAAGCGACCGTCCTGGGGCACGCGTTTTTCACCGATGTCCAGCTCGGCCATGACCTTGACCCGGGAGATCACCTGTTCGGCAAACTCATTGCCCTGGATTTTGCTGATGTTGTTCAACACGCCGTCGATGCGGTACTTGATCACCAGACCGCTGCCGGTGGTGCCCAGGTGGATATCGCTGGCGTGCATTTTCAGCGCGTCGTACAGGGTCGAGTTGACCAGCTTGACCACCACACTGGAGTCTTCGCTGATGCTGGTCAGGGACAGGCTTTGCAGGTTATCGATTTCGGCGCCGGTGTCGCTCTGGGCGTTGAGCGATTCCACCGCGTGGAAGCTCTCCTCGTGGCGCGCCAGGTAGGCTTTCAGGTCATCGGCATGCACCAGGTACAGAGCCGCGCCATGCAGACAGTCGTCGATCCAGGCCAGGCGCGCGCTGTCGAACGGGTCGGCAAACACGCCGATGACTGCGTCGTCGTAATGCAGCAGGGTGAATTCGCGCTTGAGGCATTGAGCCAGGGTGACCCGGTCGAAAACCGGCTTGGATTGAAACAGGCTGTCGGTGTCGAGCACCGGGTAATGCAAGGTGGCGCCGAGGCATTGGATGAAAGGCATCGGGGCCAGTTCGGACAGTTGCCCAAGGGCATCGAGCATGCGTTCGCCGGAAGCGGCAGCCAGAACACGCGCCTGGGCCAATTGCTCACTGGTAAACCGGGTCGGTACACAGTCCAGCGGCGCAGCATCGACGACAAGTGATAGACGGTCCATGGCTTGCTCTCCAACGCCCGGGGCTTTGAGCCCTGTCGGCGCGGCGAGCATTTTCGGCGGGGGCCGGAACGTCTTGTCGCGCCACTACTCCCCGGTGAGCAATTGTTCGTCGTCTGGCGCTTTGGAGGCCGAGGAACTTCGTCGGCGATCAGCTAGCACCCAACTACCGTCGTACAACTGCAGCGGGAAACTTTCGGTCCTGCTCTGGCGTCGTTCGACGAATCCTTCGGAAGCGCTCGTACCTGCTCTGGGTTCTCGCCCCCTGCCTAGAAGATCCAGCACTGCCCGGGCCAATTCCGCCAACGGAAAGGGTTTGAACAGGATGTGGCTGACTCCCAGTTGCCGGGCCCGTTCGCAAACTTCTGCGGTGGGATGCCCTGTGATCAGCACAAAATGACACTTCCTGTTATGGCGGACGGCATCGAGCACCTGAAAGCCTTCCATATCGGGCAAGCGGTAATCGAACACCATCACATCGGGTGCAAAATCGTCAGCTTCAGCGATTCCTTGTGCACCGTCGTGAGCAATCCGGACGTCCAACTCTTGCGCCTGCAGGTAACCCTGAAGGTTTTCAGCAAGAAGTTGTTCGTCGTCAACAACCAGTACTTTGTTTAACAAGGTGGACTCCTTGAAACCGCAGGTCCGAATACCGAGCCTGATGGAGTGCGCGCCTTGATAGGTCTAACGCACACTTCATGCCAGGCTGAGCGCCGGTAATTTTATGAATTCATGTCCTTGAATTTAAAAGCAATGCCTGTTCGTCCACATACCCCACCCCCCAAAAGCGGGGAAAAGCGAACGCAGGTGCATTGATGCTTTTCCCCACTGTTGGGGAATGCTCAATCGTCGTCAATCCGTTCGATTCGATTGCTGGAACGCAGCTGTGCCAGCACCCGCAGACGAGCCTGAACCTGTTTCTGTCGGGCAAGGTAAGCCCGAACCATGTCAAGTCCTTGCTCTTGTGTGACATCGGCTGCCTCCATTCGGTTCTGTACATAAATCAGATGCCATCCCACCGCCGTTCGCACCGGCTCGCTGACGGCGCCCGGCGCCAGGGCAAACGCTGCCGCGTCGAACTCCGGCAGCATGCGACCGCGTGCAAAGTAGCCCAGATCTCCGCCATCGCTGGCCGAAGCGTCTTGCGAACCGGTCCGGGCGACGCTGGCGAAATCTTCACCCTGAGCGATACGCGTACGCATTGCCTCCAAGCGTAGTCTCGCAGATGAAACAGTGGAAGCATCCGCCCCCTGAGGCACTTTGATCAGGATATGCCTGGCCTGCACCTGTTCAGGTCGGTTCATTTCAGCGCGATGTTCGGCAAAAAACGCTTGCACCTCCTTCTCGTCCGGTTCGCTGACTTTGGTCAGATCAGCAAACATCTGCTGGGCCGCCAGCTCGCGGCGGGTGTATTCGATGTAGGTCGCCTCATTGAAACCGGCGTCCTCCAGGCGTCGGGCGAACACCTCGGCACCGCCGAAGGCCTGACGCGTCTGGTCGACCTGATGTTGCACCGCGGCGTCGCTGATCACTACGCCGCGCTTGACGGCTTCCTGCCAGAGCAGTTCCTTGTCGATCAAGGCATCCAGGGCGGCCTTGCGCAATTGCTTGTAGGCCTTGGGATTGCGGATGCTGCCCAGCGCACGGCCCTGATCTTCCAGGTATTCGGCGAAATAACGCTCCAGGCGCAGCTGGGAAATTTCCTCGCCATTGACCCGTGCCACGGCCGGACCATTGCTGCAAAACGCAGCGGGAACCCATAGCGTCAACAGGACCAGCAAAGTCTTGAGTTTCATGTTCGGCCTCCGGTCAGGGCATGGCGGCGATGGGTTTGTACGGTGCAACCAGATAAAAGCGTTGGTCGGGCAGATCCACGGTGACGATATGGGCGCCGCTCAGGCCCAGGCGGCGACCCGGTCCAAAGCTGATCAGCGGGGTCAGACCGGTATCGAAGTCATGCAGGCCTTCCAGGGCGCTGACCAGTTTCTCGCGGCTGGCATCGCGCCCGGCCTGCTTCATGCCTTCGCTGAGCAACAGCATCGAGCTGAAGGCGCCGACTTGCATGACCGCGTGTTCACCGCCGAGTTTCTGCCGTTCGCGCAACTGGGTCAGAGCCAAACGGCCGGCAATCGTCCAGTCGCTGGGCACGAATGGATAGGCCAGGAATACCCGCCGGGAAAAACCGCTGGGCACTTGCAACAAGTCACCCGCGACCTGGTTCGACGCGGCGAACAGGTAAGGCACCTGCCCCGCTGTTTGCAGGCGCTCGGCCAGCCGGCTGAAACCGCCGCTGCTGCCCAGGTAAAACACCGAACGTGAGCCCAGGGGCAACTCGTCCTGGGCCGATTCGTAGGGTTGCAGGCGCACTTTCTGCCAGGCGTTGTCTTGCAGGTATTGCGCGAGTTTTTCCGCTGCCAGACGCTGACCGGGTTCGTCCGGATAGGCGATCAGCGTCGGGCCTTGCAGCACCCGCAAACTGGCGGCGGCATAGTTGGCCAGGGCGATCATCTGTTCACGCAGCCCCGGCAGAGGCTCGAAGATTTGCCGGCTGATCTGGGCCGAGCCTTGCAAAGACAGGGGTCCTATCAGCGGCACACCGGCCTGTTCCAGGCGCGGCACCAGCTCACTGTCCAGCGCTGGCACCAGCGGTGCAATCAGGGCGAAGACCTGTTCCTGCTCGATCAATTGGTCCAGCGCCTGCTCGGCACTGGCACGGTCCGGTCCTGGATCGAGAATGGTCAGGCGTAACTGTCGGCCGTGGATCCCGCCGGCTTCGTTGATCCGCGCGACACTGCCGCGCAGCACCGCCGCCACTGTGGCACCCTCCTCGCTCAAGGCTCCGGTGCTGGGTAGCAAGGTGCCAAGATGCAGACTGTCCGGGCTCAGTCCCGGATCACGATCATCGGCCAGGCGCTTGAGGTACGCCGTGAGGTTGCGTTGGTCATTCATCGACAGCACGAACCGCGGCATCGCCGGGTCCAGCCGATTATTGCCCGGGTCTCGCCCTTCCTGGATCGCCCGGGTCAATGTCCCTTCGGTATACGCCGGGTAAGCGCGGCCGTTGACCTGCTGCTGGCCATAAGTACTGGTCAGCCGCGACCAGCTGAGGTCCGGCGGCCGTACTCCGCCTTCAGGTCGCCCCAGTCCATCGCTGCCGTGGCAATTGGCGCACGGCAGGCTGCTGGCCGGCAACAACACGCCGGAAGCGCCGACCCTGGCCATGATCGGCTCACCGCTCGCCGACACACCCTCGCGGTACAAGCGCTTGCCCGCACTTTCACTCGGGGTCAGCGGCAACGCGTGGGCAGCGCAACTGAGGCCACTGAGGATGAACAGGCCGAGGATGAGGGCGTTTTTCATGGCGCAGGCTCAACGGCCAGCCACGGGCATTGTCAGCAACTGCAAACGCTGGGCAATGGCGGCGGCCGGGGCATCAGGACGGATTTTACTCCAGCGTTTGTTGGCCACATCGCCGACGATCAATTGGGTGGAGTGCTGCTCGGGGCTCGGTATGACCTGGCCGATGCGTCCCAGAACGAGGTCCATTTGCGCTTTGTCGCCGGTAAGAAAAAGCCAGTGGGGCCCATCGACGCCCTGCTTCAAGGTGTAAGCCTTGAGTACCGCCGGTGTATCGCGCAGCGGATCACTGGTAAGGGAGATGAAGGTAATGCCGTCCGCCTTGTCGCCCAGCACTTCGCGTACTTCCTTGAGCTTTTGGGTGATCAACGGGCAGGCATCGTTGCAACTGGTGAAAATCACATTGAGCAGCACCACGCGGTTTTGCAGGGCGTCGCTGTAAAACCGCAGTGTGTTGCCGTTCTGGTCCTGCAACGGCGTGTCGGTGAACCAGGTTTTTGCGTCCCTTGTGCCACTCGCCGGCGGCGCCGCGGCTGTCGCGCTTGCCGGTTCCGGTTGCTCATGCCCCTCATGGGAAAACGCCGGGATACTGCTCATGCAAAAGCAGGCGGTCAGGACCATCAAGACGAACGCTCTCATGGCTGGTGCTCCATGGCGATGGCGGTATGTTTGGCATGAGCGTTGCGCTCGCCGCTGAGTTTCTCGACTTCACGGCTCAACACTGCCGGATCGGTGAAGCCGTAATAGCGGGTCCAGTGGCGACTGTTGCCGTCACCCACAAGGATCAAGGGTTGGTGATTCTTGAAGTCGCCGCTGAACGAGCCCAGGCCCTTGAGCGTGTCGTTGACTGATTGCGGTGAGCCGGTCAGCCAACTCCAGCCGGGGCCCTTCTGGAACGTACGGGCGTAGTCGTTCAGGCGTTTGGCATCGTCGCGTTGCGGGTCGATGCTGATCGACACCAATTGAACTTCGGTGCCGACCCGCGCCCCGAGCTGTTTCTGCACCTTGCCCATGATCGAGGACACCACCGGGCAAACTGTGGTGCAGCTGGTGTAGATGAAACTCATGACCACGATCTTGTTGTCGACCAGGTCTTTTTCCAGGCGCACGGTCTTGCCGTTCTGGTCCACCAGCGCCACGTCGGCGAACTTGACCTGGGCGCGTTCCGAGCTGGCGCTTTTGGCCGCCATGTCGTGACCGACGTGTTCATCGGCCGAGTGCGCCAGGGCGTGGCCAATACCGACGGCCATCAGGCAGAGTGTCAGCAATCCATGTTGAGCTAATCGGTTCATGTCGATGTCCTCTCAATGAGCTTCGCCGGGGATCACCCGAACACTGGCAAATGTCTGGTCGCCGAAATTCGCCCCCAGCGACGCTGCACGCACGTGCAGGTACCACGCACCGTTGTGGTCGAGAGTCACCGGGGCTTCATAAACCCCGTTGCCGACATCCAGTGCCGCGACCGTCTCGGGCCGGGACGAAGGCGCCAGGAAATAGCGCACCTGCACGTCCTTTACCCCACTGCGAAGTGCCTTCTGCTTGCCTTCGACGATGCGAAAACGCACAACGTAGGGGCTACCCAGTGCGGCAGTGGTTTTGTCGAGCAGGAACTCCACCTTCGCGGCGCCCATTGATTGAGTGAGCGCCGGGTTGGCCTGCACGACGGTGTTGAAGCAATGGATGATGTTCGGCTGATTGAGCAGGAACGCCACGTCGAAGCGCCCTGCCGCTGGCAACTGGATCCGCGCGCTGTACAGCCCCGGCTCGACTTCGCGCAGGCTGCGGTCAATGACCATCGCCGCCCGCGCCACTTGCCCGCGGTTGGGGTAGCCGGACATCGGTGCGTTCATGCCTTCGGCGTAGAAGTACGTGGTGTTGTCGGTCGGGTTGACCACAAACACCGCGTTGTCGTCCCGCGACACCGCCAGGCTCGACGCCAGTGGCAGGTCACCGGCCAGCCGTGGCGGCTGCGGTCCGGCTTCGAAACCCTGGGTGATCGGCTTGCGGCCTTCGCCCAGGGACGCCAGGTTGATCATCGTCACCTTCGGCGAAGCCAGTCCGCGGATATAGGCGTAGGCCTTGGTGAACACCACTTGATAGGGCTCGGCGGATACATCCATTTCATGGATCAGCGCGTCGTTGGCCGCATCGATCACCGAGGCCTGGTTCTCCAGGGTGTTGAGCACGATGCCGAAACGGCCATCCGCGCTGAAACCCATAGGGCCGAGCCCCTGCTTCAGCTTGATCACCCGGCGCACCGACTGGCTGCTGGCATCGACCACAGTCACCGTGCCGTCCTTGCCATCGGCGACATAGGCTGCGCCGGACAGCGGCGAATACACCACCGACAACGGGTGCGAGCCGGTCTTGAGCTGTTTGATGATGCTCAGGCTGGCGATGTCGATAATGCTGACGGTGCCGTCGTCGCGGTTGGTGACGAACGCAAAGCGACTGTCCTTGCTGAAGGCGATTTCATGATGGCCGCCACCGGTGGGCAAATGCTTGAGGGTCTTGAGGCTGCGGGTATCGATCACCGTGACCCCGGATTGCTCCGCATCCTTGGCATTGTTGCCGACCCACAACAGGCGCTCGTCCGGTTGCAGGGCCACGCGCACCGGGTTGCTGCCGGCCGCGACTGAGTCGACCACTTTGAATCGTTCGCTGTCGATCACTGCGACTTCACTGGCGGCCGGCATCGAGACAAACACCCGCTTGTTGTCCCGGGGGGTGACCCAGTCCATCGGCGGTTGCTTGATATCAATGCGGGCCATGGTACTGGTGATGCCGCCCACCGACACCGACGGATCGACCACCGAAACGCTGGCGTCGCGGTTCATCACCAACAGGAAGTAGCTGTTGAGGTCGAGCAGTGGTCGCGCGCCGATGTTCGACTTGAGGAACACACCGACCCGGGCCTTGCAGCTCTGATCGCGGCCCTGGGCCTTGTCGGCGGCCACGGCTTCCGGGTCCAGCCAGGCACCGGGGGCGACGCCCGAAAGCGGTTGGCCGGAAGCCTTGTCGGTCACGCGAAATTGCACGTCGGCGAACTCACCCTCACGCAATACGCCATCATCGGCCAGCGGCCGTACCTGCAAGGCCACCGAGACGCCGTCTCGCTCAAGCGTCTGGCCGGTCCAGGTATCGGGCAGCGCCACTTCGCTGAGCAGGGTCGGTGGCGTCGTGCGCGATACCCCGAACCAGATCAATGCCCCTGCGACAGCGAGCGCACAACTGGCCAACATGATGGTCCTGCTCATGACAAACTCCCCTTCAGATCCTTGTCTGCCTATCCAGCCTACCTACCCTTGTGGCGAGGGAGCTTGCTCCCGCCGGGCTGCGCAGCGGCCCCAAAACGTTTGCAGTCAATGCAGATTTTGTGAGTGCTTTGCACTCAAGCGGGAGCAAGCTCCCTCGCCACAGGTTGTCATTTCTTGCTCCCTCTCTCGCTCACGGCGCAGGCGCCGGCTCCGGCTCGTTGGTTACCCGCAACAACCCCCACAACCCGGACGTGTTGCCATAGGCGCCGTAGTCGCGGAACAGGTAGTCACCCGGTATCGCGTTGACGCCCCCGGCGCTCGGCAACATGAAGCTGAAGTGGGCTGCCGGCAGCACGCTCTCGCGGGCGCCGATGTACATCGACATCGGGTTGTAGCCGAACTTCACCGACCCCACGCCAGGCGTGCCCATTGGATAGCCACCGGTATCGCTCTTCTCCGACAGGAACGGGTTGGTCGACCAGACGTGACCGTCAAGCTGGAACGTCGTGCCGCGACTGCCGCCGGTAGGCATCAGGATGTGCGTACGGAACGGCTGCCCCGGCTTGGCGTAGAGCACCGGCGTTTGCGGATCACCGCCCACCAGCGCATTGCTGTACGCCATGTGCGCATTCACCATGTCGCCGTAGCCCGCACCATCGGCATGCCCGAACGGTGCATCCGGGGCCAGGCCGAAGCGGTACCACATCGGTTCGGTCTTGTAGTTGATGGCCATGCTGGAGTTGTCCTGCGGATCGGTCGGTACGCCGAACCCTTCTGCAGCAATCCCCTCCACCGGCCGACCGTTGGCCCAGCGAGTGTTCAAGGCTTTCTGCCAGACCATCGCAAAGTCACGATAGGTGGTTTGCCCTGGCGCTGTAACCGTCGCATTCACTTTGCGCGTGTCGTCAACCCAGGTGGCACCCATCGGCAGGACGCTCATCGCAGCGGCCAAGCCTTTTTGCGACTGCTTGATCACATCCGCCGGGGTGAAATTCAACCCGCCGAACTCCACCGCCGTGGCGTTGATGTTGTCGACATTGCGCCCCAGTTGAGTGATCGGTTTGCCTTCACGCTCCAGGTGCCCGGCGTAGTACTGATAGGTACGGGTCGGGTACGCGCCGCTGTTGCCGATGCGCGGTGGCACGGTCTGGATCGGGTTGGCGCCGACGTTGGTGCCATCGGATTTGGTGATGTCGTACGCCAGCAACTGCGCGTGCAGACCCACGTGGCTCGACGGCCGCATCAGGTTGTTGCTGAAGGTGGTCGAACCGGTGCCGCTGTTGCGATCCCGTTTGACCATACCTTGCATCACTGCGGTCTGGGTCAGGTCCGGCATGACGCTTGGCAGACGGTTTTCCAGGGTGATGTTGATGCAGTCACCGGCCGCTGCGCGCAGCACAAGGGGTTCGACAGGCACACCGGGTTTGAGCTTGCCAGTGGTTGGGTCGAGGTCAGCCTTGCGCACGTAAAGGATCGCGGTCGGGTCATGCAGCGGCCCACTTTGCCCGCCGATGGTGATCGTTTCACCATCTTCGGGGTCGACCACGGTGACTTGAGGAATGCTCACCGGCCGCGAGTTGAACACCAGGGTGCCGCCCGCCGGATTCAACGGCCCGCCGACATGTTGGCCGAGCCCCGCCGGATCACCGATGGTCAAGCCCAACGGATTGGTGAGAATGTCGTTGGCCAGCGCCGCGACCACTTCATAGTTGCGTTGCGGGGTTGGCCGAGTGCCAATGCCATTGGGGTTGGCGCCATAGCGTGGGCAGATGCCCTCGAACGCCACGGTGTTGCGCATGCCGGTCGGTTTCGCATTGTTCGGCAACGGGAACAGATCGCTGCGTTGCGCGGTGTAGTTGCGCATGACACCCCAGATGCCGCTCCAGTAACCTTCGATCGACGCATCCATCGAGTACAGGTAATCACCCGTGGTGGCCGCCGAACTGGACAGCATCGATACCGGCGCAATGAAGCCCATTTGCTCGGAGATGCCGATCATCTGCGAAGCACGCCAGCCGGAGTTGGAGCTGGTGCCGAAACCGGAGCCGCTCTGCAACCACTTCACGCCGTGCAGGGTGACGTTGTGCTCCTCTTCGTGACCGCCGGCATGCACCCGCAGCCGCACGTTGTCGCCGGTGTAGGTCCGCAGCATCGGGGTGAACGGATCGCCAGGCTCGGCACCGCCCTTGTTGATGTGCGGCGGGAACAGCGTGGTGCCGCCCGTCGGGCCGGTGGCTGCGGTGATCAGGTTCGGTGCCAGGTTCATCGCCGGGATCGCACGGTCGGTCCGGCTTTGCATGGCGTACGCCAGGTCGCCGCCGAGGCCGTCGGCCTGCATGCCGCGCTTGCCGTCCGGGCCGACCTTGTTCGGGTCGTACACCCGCAGGGCCAGCGGTTCGTTGCGGTAATTGACCACGAACATGCCCGGGTCATCCACCGAGATCGCTTGTGGGCATGGCCGGCTCGGGCAGCCAGGCACCATTCCACCCTGCACTTCGATAATGCCGTCCAGCAGGGTGCTGGCGTTGTTGCGCACAGGCGGGTTGATCGCGTAGCGGAAGCTGTCGGCGGTGGCCGGGAAGCTTTGCGCATCCGGTTTACCGTCCGGCCCGGCGCCCACGTAGACACCGGCTTCATAGGCGTGCTGGAAGTCGCTGTACTCGAGGAAGAACTCACGGAAGCTGTCGTTCTTGCCGTCGCCGTCCAGGTCGCCGGTCGAGATTACCGCTTGCCATGATGTCGGCCCGCCGTCCTGCCGCGCACCGCTGTACAACGGCTCGCCGGTTTCAGCATGGAACCAGGTCGAGCCTGCCGGTTCAGCGAGCACGGTGGCGTACAGGCCAATCTGCTGGTGCGTCGATGGGCCGAGGTGGTCGTGGGTGAAGATGGTGCCAAGGCCACGGTCCACGCCCTTGGCGTTGACCACGGGGTCGACAAACCAGCGTTGCATGGCCGTCCGCGCTCCCACCCAGTCGGCCCGGCCGAATTGGCCGAAGAACGGGTGGTTCTTGGCTTTCGGACACGCCGGGGTGCCGTCACGCGGATCGGTGCCTTCGCACTGGTTGAACTCACGGATGGCGAGGATGCGCTCCTGCACGGCGCCAGGGGAAAGTACGCCGTCCTCGTAGTTCCAGCCGTTGGCCGAGCCGTCTGCGGCGGTCAGGTCCCACTTGGGCAAGTGAATGTGCTGGCCGATCACGTCGGTCGGCGTGCGCACTTGATAATCGTCCATCTCGTAGACGGCCGGCACCAGGTTGGTTTGCTGGTACTGCACGCAGTCGAAGGTGTTCATGCGCATCACCAGAGGCTCTGGCGGACGCTGCTTGGTGATCACCGGCCAGGCGTCTTCCCACAGCGCCAGGATGCGCGCTTGCGGGAAGTGATAGCCGACCTTGTTGTACACGGCGTCGAACTGGATGTTCGCCGCTTTGTAGACCCGAGGACGATCGGCAGTAAACGTCGAGGCGCCGATGAAGGACATGCCGTCGAGGCGCTCGCCACTGGCGAACTCACCGGTGCCGGCGCTGCTGGTCAGGCGTTTTTGCCGGTCATCCATGCAGGGTTCGTAGTACGGCGCGCCGGCCACCGGCAAAGCGCCGTTGGTGCGGAAATTACGCGCCACGATCTGGTTGCCCGGCAGCAAGGCGTAGCTTGGGTGGTCTTTTTTCGCATGGAAGGCCATGGCTGCCTGTTCGACTTCCGTGCCCTCTTCTGGCAAGTACAGCGGTTTGGCACGTTTGACTTCCTTGGAGAAATCCAGGGATGTAGTCACGGTCTCAGCCTCGCCGCCAGCGGAAAAACCGTCCAGCGAATGACGTCCCAGGCCACCGTCCCAGCCACCGGACTGATTAGGGTCGAGGTTGGCCCACAAGGCATTGCCCGAAGACTTCAGGCTCTGTGCCGTGGCGGCGTCGAGCATGTCCAGCGGCGGAGTCGGCGGGCGTTGGCCGACCGAGCTTTCCATGCCGCCGATCCAGAACGGATAGCCAGGATTTTTCAGGGTGCCATCAGGGTTGCGGTTGGCTTCGCTGCGATCGACCAGCGCCAGCGAACCGATGGCTTGCGCGCCGCCGCTACCGCCGTGATGCTCGCCGTCGTCGTCCGCTTCTTCATCGTCGTCATCGTTGGCGGCCACCAGGGTTTCGCCGATTTTCGGCACAACCGCGACTTTGCCGGGCATCGGCGCCATGGCTTTGCCGGGCAGTGGCACCACGGCCGGGATTGGCGTGCCGGCAACGATTTCACCATCGGGCAAGGCCCGTGCACCTGCCGCAGGTTTGCCGCTGCGCAGGGCGTAGGGTTCGCTGTGGAAACCATCGTCGCCTTGTTGCGACACTTCGAGTTTGGTGCCCTCTTCAAACACGTCATGCACGCGCCACATGGCCCACATGCCCTGAGCAAAGTGCGGGTAGAAGTGGCAGTGATAAATCGCATCGCCTGCGACCCGGTTACGGTTGCCCGAACCGCCGTTGGCGATCTCATAGGTGTAGCCGGCACCTGGGCCGATGCCCTGGGCATCCACGTAGTCCGAGTTGTCGTCATTGGGGTTGAACAGCCACTGATGCCCGTGCAGGTGGAAAATGTGCTGCTCGTGGCCATTGTGGGTGTTGCGGAATTTGACGAAGTCACCGATGTAGCTGTGGTTGACGTTGGATGGCTCGGACGGGTACAGCGCCATGGTGGCCTTGACCCCGATCTGATCGGCGTTCGGTGTTTGACCGGGGGTGATGCCTTCCAGGCCGGCGTTGGCCGGAACGTCCACCAGCATGGCCACGTCGCCCACGGTGTGGGAGCTGAGGAAGAATTCTTCATAGGCACAGGACAGGCAATCATGCATCGGCCCGACACCCAGACGGTTCGCCACGACTTCAGCCCCCATGCCACCGGAACCATAGTTGATCATGAACGAATCGCGGGTCGGCTCCAGCACGTGGGCCATCACCGGGTCGGCCCAGTAAGCGGGAAAGGCCTGGGTCGCGGCGGTTTCATCCTGGAATTGCGAGGCAAAATCGCGGAACGGCTCCAGGCGGTTGGGGATCGCCGGGTTGCGCTTGCCAACGGCTTCCAGCGAATAGGTCGAGGGCGGGAAACTGCCATCGGCGTTGCTGCCCATCACGATCGCGTCGCTCTCGCTGGAAATGATTTCATTACCGTCGACCATATTGATGATCGGTGTGCCGGCCTTGCCTTCACGGATCCATGGCTCGCGCTGCGGGTAGCGCGCCTGGTAGTCGACGATCGGCTGGCCGGTCGGGGTGCGCCCGGTACTGGCCAGGCGCATCTCTTCTTCAGTCACGGTATTGCGATAGGTGCGACCGCCCTTGGGTACCACGACCACTTGACCGAACAGACCATTGGCGACGTTGCCGGCCGCGCCCTCACCACCGAAGGTCGCGCCACGGCTACTGGCCGCGAACACCCCTTCACGCTCGGCGTACAAGGTATAGGAGCGGGTAGCGCCGGGCGCGATCAGGGTGTTGGCGTTGCGCCCGGTGAAAGAGGCGATGTCATCAATGCTGTTGACCGCCTGCATGCCATTGACCTGAAAGCCCACATGGCGGTCGGCGACCTGTTCGTCGACTTTGAATTGATCGGTGTTGCCAGGATTCCCGCTGCCCTCTTCTTCCTCGCCCTCGCCACTTTCGTGAGAACCGGGGTTGGCCTGATAGGCCAGCAGGTTTTGCAGATTGATGGTCAGGCAGTCACCGGCGGCGACCCGCAATACCAGAGGACGCGGGCGTTTGTCAGGCCGCAATGAAACCTTGCCCGGCACCGCCGCGCCGCCCTGGGCCAATGAAACGTCATGGTCATCGACCACATCGCGACGCAGGGCGAACATCATGCCATTGACGTTTTGCGCTCCCAGGCGGTTGAACATCAGGGGCTGGTCCAGCGCCACGACGTTGGCCACCAGGTTACGTTCACAGCGCGCAGCCGCTTCGGCAAACTCGATGCCCAGCATCGAAGCGAGCAACAGCAACCAGGGAATTATGTGTGGAACGCGGTAAATGCCGGACATGATCTCGGGCCTCACTGTGGGTGCTCACAGGGAATAGTTCTCGACAAATCCCCTTCAGCAATCTGCATGCCATAAAAAATTCTCTTGTTTTTCAGTCCCTTGCGTTTGTCACTTGATCCAACGGGGGAAATCACCCAGTTATTCCCCACTTTTTCGCCGGGGCCACCATGCCCCAATGTCGGGGAAAACCGTCCCGGGGGTTTCGCTCATAGCGGCGCATCCGCTGCCAGCCCCTGCAAACGCCGGTACTGGCGCAAGACACTGGGCACATAACGTTGGGTTTCGGCGAACGGCGGGATCACCCCGCCACGGCTGAGCACCGCTTGCGGGCCGGCGTTGTAGGCCGCGACGGCAAGGGCGATGTCGTTGTCGAACAGCGTCATCAGGCGTTTGAGATAGCGGGCGCCGCCCTGGATGTTGGCCTTGGGGTCATAGACATCCTTGACCCCCATTTCCCGGGCCGTGTCGGGCATCAACTGCATCAGCCCACCGGCGCCCTTGGGCGATACGGCGCTGGCGTTGTAGCTGGACTCGGTCTGGATCACCGCGTGCAACAGCGCCGCCGGCAGCTGGTTGTCCGTGGCCGCCGCCGCCACCAGTTCGGCATAGGGGCGGGCGGCGATCATTTGCGGTTGCTGATCGAGGCTGACAACGGCCGCCTCGGCTTCACGAATCACCCGTTCATACTGGCGCCCGGGGCGGTGGACGTTGGACAGGACAAAGTTGCCCTTGGCGTCCACGGAGACGAATACATCAGCCTGTACGGTGCCGGTCAGCAGCAACAAACCGAGCATTGCTGTGGTGAGATTCTTCATGGTTCTGTCTCCCCTGCCCGGCCCCGAAAAATGGGGGTAATGCCCCAATGGCCGGACGTTTATCAGCCATACGCAAGCACTGTGCCGAAAGCGCGAGAGGCCGTATTACGGGGGTTGCAGAAGGAAGGCAAACCTCGGGCAGACCTTTGCATGGCAATTGCATAAGCCCTTGTTGCGACCCTTCTGCCGACTGTGTGAGGTCATCATGAAACAGTGTTCGCGTGTCTCTGCCCCGCGTGCTCAACGCGGGTTCACATTGCTTGAACTGTTGGTGGTGCTGGTGGTGCTTGGGCTCTTGGCCGGCATCGTCGCGCCGAAGTATTTCGCTCAACTGGGGCGTTCCGAAGTGAAAGTCGCCAAGGCGCAAATAGAAGGCCTGGGCAAAGCCCTTGATCTTTATCGTCTGGAGGTCGGCCACTACCCTTCGACCGAACAGGGCTTGCAGGCACTCGTCAGCGCGCCCAGCGATGAAACCCGCTGGACCGGCCCGTACTTGCAGAAAAAGTTGCCGCAGGACCCTTGGGGCCGTAACTACACCTACCGCTATCCCGGCGAAAATGGCGAGTACGACCTGTTGTCGATGGGCAAGGATGGCCAGCCCGGCGGCGAAGGCGAAAACGCCGAAGTCACCAGTTGGCAATGACGGACATGGCGACCATGCGCTTTCACCTCAAAGCAGTGGGCAAGGCCGGTGTGGTCACGATGACCGTGGAAGCGCCGGGGCACAGCGAAGCGCGACGCATCGCCGAAGACCAGGGCCTGCGGGTGGTCAGCCTGCGCGCCGAGCGCCATTGGCGGGCCTTGCGCCTCAAGCAGCGCGAAACCTTTAACCTGGTGTTGTTCAGCCAGGAACTGACCACGCTGCTCAATGCCGGCCTGCCGCTGATCGACGCGCTGGAAAGCCTGGCGGAAAAAGAGTCCGCGCCACAGGCCCGTAAAACCCTGAGCGAGTTGGTGCGCCTGCTTTACGAAGGCAAATCGTTCTCTCAGGCATTGGGCCAGTTGTCGGCGGTTTTCCCGCCACTGTATGTGGCGCTGGTGCAGTCCAGCGAGAAAACCGGGGCCGTGGGTGAAGCCCTGGGCCGCTATGTCAGTTATCGGCAACGCATGGACGAGGTTCGCCAAAAGATCATCAGTGCGTCGATCTACCCCCTGCTGTTGTTGGTGGTGGGGGGCGGCGTAGTGTTGTTCCTGATGGGTTATGTGGTGCCGCGCTTCAGCCTGGTGTTCGAAGGGCTGGGCTCAAACCTGCCTTGGCTGTCGCAGATCCTCATGAGCAGCGGCATGTTCCTGCACGCACATCAGGGCGAATTCTTTGGTACTTTCATGGCCTTCATCGTCGCCCTCGCCCTGCTCCAGCGCCAGCCGTCCTTTCGCCGAGGGCTGGATCGCCTGATCGAAAAGCTCCCGGCGGTACATCAGCGCATCTTCATGTATGAGTTGGCCCGTTTCTACCGCTCCCTGGGCATTCTGCTACAGGGCGGCATTCCCCTCGTCACCGCCATGGGCATGGTCCGCAATCTGCTGACTCCCGCCTCCCGCGTACGCCTGGACCAGGCCTGCGAGCGAGTGCGCGAAGGGCAATCATTGTCGGCGGCGCTGGAACTCAATCATCTGGTCACGCCGGTGTCCCTGCGTTTGCTGCGTGCCGGGGAACAATCCGGCAACCTCGGCCAGATGATGGAGCGCAGTGCCGACTTCTACGACGAAGAAATCAGCCGCTGGATCGAATGGTTCGTGCGGCTGTTCGAGCCGTTGCTCATGACGTTCATCGGTTTGTTGATCGGGGTGATCGTGATTTTGATGTACATCCCGATTTTCGAGTTGGCCTCGAGCATTCACTGACCCCTCTGGAACGGGCCTGTAGGCCCGTTCCCTGGTTTGTCGACGGAGTGACTGAATAAATCGCCGCACTGGCGTGTTCCCCTTCTGAATATGGCAGCACGTTGCAATGTTCATCCACGCTCCAATCTGAACAAGAAGACGGAGAACGACATGCACATCAACAAGCTTTTACTGGCAGTAGCTATTGGCGCGGTTTTGTCGGCGTCTACCGTACTGATCCCGG